>JANLFY010000016.1 GCA_024653485.1 Bacillota bacterium
GGTGACATTTTCTCAGACCGCTTACAGGGTGACATTATCACAGGCCGACGACAGAGAGACCCCAGCGATCGTTGATCACGAGCCGCGCATCTGGTAGAATATGTGCGCGGACACAACGAACGAAAGCGACTTTGCGTGCGAGAGTGGCGGAACGGCAGACGCGCCAGACTTAGGATCTGGTGGGCAACCCCCGTGAGGGTTCAAATCCCTCCTCTCGCACCAGTTATTTAGCAGGGGTTTCGCGGTTCGACCTGTCATGGTCGTTCGCCGTTGCACAATCTCCTTGTTCGGCCTGTTGTGTGCTGTCCCCAGAAACGCAGTGGGAGGCTCCGCCAAGCCCCGATCCGTCCGTCTTCTCCATAACCACACCACAGCGCACGACCTCGCCGGATGGCCCCACACGTCACGCGGGATGCCTAAGTCTCGCGTCCCGTGTTCTGGTCAGTTCCACATGGGGGACATGCGCCAGTACGCGTCGAAGGAGCTCCTTTGCGCGGCATTCCACTGCTGTCCCGCGCTCTGACCGCGTCCAAGCGCTCGAGCTCACGAGTGGAGACAAAACCCTATCTGAGAACAGCCGCACAGGAGGAGGAGAGGAGCAAAACAGGGCGAATTAGTATGCATCACGCGGCCTCCGCGGGGGAGGCGCGCCCATCCGGCGGGGTCCCGAGTCGTCAGCGTCAATGAGTGGAATGAGTGGATCGAAGGCAAGTAGACCCGGCGGGGCGGGTGGACGCGCGTGAGCTCCGGCGAGAGGTGAAGATCGACAGGAGGTGTCTGAGAAGTGAGAGGTTGTCGGTCGCGATTGTGTCTCGTCTTCTTGGTGACGATCCTCGGGTTGGGTACGTCAGCTTTCGCCGCTAAGGAGCCCATCCGCATTGGCCTTCAGGCGCCTATCACGGGTCAGTGGGCTTACGAAGGTGAGATGGCGCTGAACTGCGTCCAGATCGTGGCAGACGAGCTCAACGGCAAGGGAGGCGTGTTGGGGCGCCCGATCGAGATCGTCCCTGGCGACGACCAATGCAGCCCCAAGCAGAGCGCCTTGGTTGCCCAGCGCATGGTGAGCGAGAAAGTGGTCGCCGTCATAGGCACGTACGGCTCATCGGTTACAGAGCCGGCGGCGACCATATACGAGAGGGCGGGCCTTCTCAACATAGCATACGGCTCGACGGCAGAGCAGCTCACGGCGCACGGATGGAGGTTCTTCTTCCGCACGTGTTTCCGCGACGACCGTCAGGGCGCGTTTTTCGCGCAGTTCGTGAACGACGTCCTCAAGCTCAAGAGGGTCGCCATTCTCCACGACAACACCACTTTCGCAAAGGGTCTGGCCGAGGCGGCGCGCCGCTCACTTGAGCAGGCGAAAAGGGCCGAGATAGTGTTCTACGACGCGGTCACGCCGGGCGAGAGGGACTTCACGCCCGTCCTCAGCCGCATGCAGACCTCCAAGCCCGATGTGGTGTACTACACGGGGTACTACCCGGAAGCCGGCCTCATCATCAGGCAGATGAGGGATCTCGGCAGCAAGGCGGTTTTCGTCGGAGGAAACGCCGCGATCAACGACGAGTTCATCAGCATCGCGGGGCGGGAGATAGCGAAAGGCGCCTTGATGACACAGGAGCCCATGCCCACGGACCTACGCTACCCTGAGGCGAAGTCGTTCCTCGACGAGTACGTCCGTCGCCACAAGGCGCCGCCAAGCAGCCCCTGGCCGGTGTACGCCGCGGACGCGCTCAAGGTCATCGCGGCGGCCATAGAGGCGACCGGGTCGACTGATTCCAAGGTGTTGGCGACCTACATTCGTGACAAGATGAAAGACCTCCCCGGCATCACCGGTCCGATCTCGTTTGACGACGCGGGCGACCGGGAGGGAGCCATCTACCTTGCGTACGAAGTGACCGCCGACGGGAAGTTCAAGCCATACCAGCAGTGACCACGAGCTTGCCAAGCGCGCGTCTCACCGCGCGCTGCGACCCGCGCGCAAAGCGGCGCGGCGCGTAGGGCGAGGCGACCCAGCAGTCGTCCGTGCTCGAGACTGGTCTTCGGATTGGAGGTGGCGGCGCGGAGGCCTGCCCGCGAGGCAGGCCCTCCGTGCCGAAGGTATGGCTTTGTTCGTGGAACAGCTCGTCAACGGTCTCACGGTGGGAGCGGTGTACGCCCTGGTAGCCCTGGGTTACACGATGGTGTACGGAGTGATGAGGCTCATCAACTTCGCTCACGGCGACTTCTTCATGCTTGGGTCGTACCTTGGGTTCACGCTCCTGGTTGGCACGTTCGTCGGTAGCTCTCTGCCGCTCTGGGCCGGGCTGGTACTGGCCGTCGTGGTGTCGGCGCTCGGGATAGCCATTCTAGGGATGCTCGTGGAGCGCGCGGCTTACCGTCCCCTGCGCAGGTCGAACCGGCTAACGGCGGTAGTATCGGCCATGGGGGTCTCCATCTTCCTTCAGAACTCGGCCATGCTCATATGGGGCCCGCGATACAGAGCATATCCGCCTTGGGCCGTTCCCGACGCGCGGTGGCAGATAGGAGCCGTCCACTTAGGCTTCATGCAAGTGCTCGTCCTGGTGGTGTCAGTCCTCTTGATGGCGGGACTGTATCTCTTCGTCCAGCGAACGACGGTGGGAGCGGCTATACGCGCCACCGCCATAGACCATGATGCAGCAAGGCTCATGGGCATCGACGTGGATCAGATCATTCGGCTCATCTTCGTCATAGGGCCTGGGCTCGGAGCGGTGGCGGGGGTTTTACTGGGCCTGTACTACCGCCAAATCCACTTCACGGTCGGGTGGTCGTACGGCCTGAAGGCTTTCACCGCAGCGATACTCGGGGGCATCGGGAACATACCCGGGGCCATGGTGGGAGGCCTGTTATTGGGGATCTTGGAGATGCTCGGGGCGGGCTACGTATCCGCAGCATGGAAGGACGTGTTCGTCTTTCTCATACTGATCCTTCTGCTCATGTTCCGGCCTACGGGGCTCTTGGGCGAACGCGTCGCGGAGAAGGTCTAGAGTGAGAGAACGACGGGGAGTATGGGAGGAGTGCAGGAAGTGACGTCTTTGCATGTCACCCCAGGGCAGGAGCCTAGACGCCGCGCGTGGATGTCCAAGATAGCGGGGCTCGCCGATCGCAACCCGGTCTGGGCACTTGGGGCGATAGCTGCAGCCGCGATCGTCTTCCCACTGGTTGCAAGCGACTACTGGATAGACGTGGCGGTCTTCTGGGGATTGTACGTGCTCCTCGGCCTAAGCCTGAACATCATCGTGGGGGAAGTCGGCCTCTTCGACATGGGCCACATGGCCTTCTTCGCCATCGGGGCATACACCACGGCCATCCTGAGCGGGCGTTTCGGCATCTCATTGTGGCTGCTCCTGCCGGTCGCCGGAATCGTAGCAGGTCTCGCCGGCTACGTGCTGGCAAGGCCCATCATCCGTCTGCGAGGCGACTATCTCCTCATAGCCACGATAGGGCTCAACGAGATAGTGCGCATCAGCCTGCTGAACAACCCTTGGGGGCTCACCGGCGGACCGAACGGCATCATCATGCTGGACCAGTTCCGGGTCTTCGGCCTCCTGATACAAAGGCCGATACACTTCTACTACCTGGTCTGGGCGCTCGTCGCCGCCAGCGTGTTCGCCCTGGTCCGGCTGCAGAGGTCGCGCATAGGCCGCGCGTGGAACTGCATCCGTGAAGACGAGGTAGCAGCGGAGGCCATGGGCATCGACGTGCGGTGGGCAAAGCTCCTGGCCTTCACCCTAGGTGCAGGCCTGGCTGGAGCGACCGGGACGGTCTTCGCGGCCAAACTAGTGGTCATATCCCCCGAGAGCTTTACGTTCATGGAGTCTGTGATTCTCTTCTGCATCGTGATTCTTGGCGGAATGGGCTCGATTCCTGGCGTCGTCCTTGGCTCGGCGGCAATGCTCGTGCTTCCGGAGATCCTCCGCAACTTCGCCCAATATCGAATGCTGTTCTTCGGGGCGGCCTTGGCGCTCATGATGATATTCCGCCCTCAAGGTCTCTGGCCCAGCAAGCGGTGGTCGACGAAGCTGCAAGAAAGCGAGGGTGAGTGATGACCGTCGCCTGTGACAAGATCGGTGAAACGAGTGCAAGCGGTTTCAGCGGTGCCGACGAAACGCACCGCGCGCGTGGCGGATGTGCCTCGCGTCGGCACGACGGTGGAGTCCTCCTCGAGCTGAAGAAGGTGAGCAAGCGCTTCGGCGGTCTACGGGCAGTGGACGGCTTCGATCTCGACGTGTGTGAGGGAAAGATCACGAGTCTCATCGGACCGAACGGAGCCGGCAAGACCACCGTCTTCAACCTCATTACAGGCATTTACCGTCCGGACGAGGGCGAGATCCTCTTCGCAGGTCGAGACCTGGTGGGCAGAATGCCCCATCAGGTGGCTGAAGCGGGTATCGCCAGGACCTTTCAGACGCTCAGGTTGTTCGAGAACCTGACGTGCTTTGAGAATGTGCTGGCGGGCCAGCATTGCAGAGGCCGAGCAGGAGTGCTCGCATCCATTCTCCGAACGGCTGCGCAGCGCGCGGAGGACGAGCGCATGAAGACAGAGGCGGAGCGATGTCTCCGCCAGATGGGGCTTTGGACATGGCGGGACGAACTCGCGCGCAATCTGCCGTACGGGAACCGCAGGCGGCTCGAGATAGCAAGGGCTCTCGCTACGAAGCCGCGCCTCCTCATCCTGGACGAGCCCGCAGGCGGCTTGAACGAAGAGGAGACAGCGGGGCTCATGGACCTCATTGAGGAGATCAGGGCTTCAGGGGTCACCGTCTTCCTCATCGAGCACGATATGCAGGTGGTCATGGGGGTATCAGACGTCGTGGCGGTGATGGACAACGGGCAGAAGATAAGCGAAGGCACCCCCGAGGAGGTCCAGAGCGACGCGCGCGTAGTCGAGGCGTACCTTGGCACCGAGGACGCTTTTGACGATGTGGATGAGGATGACAGGACCGATGGAGACGACAAGGGTGGCCGAACGGCCACCGCCGGGGCGACCGAGAATCCACCGGGTTTCGGAATGTAGGGTTTCGGAATGTGAGGCCAGCCGTGTCTTATGAGGATGGGTTGACATGAGCCTACTTGAGCTTGAGGACGTCCACATATCCTACGGGAACGTGGAGGCAGTGAAGGGCGTGAGCATGGTCGTGGGCGAAGGAGAGACGGTGACTCTCCTTGGCGCCAACGGCGCGGGCAAGACCACGACGCTCCGGGCAATATCCGGCCTACTGCGTCCGCGCGCGGGGCGGATCCGCCTCGGGAATCAGGACATTCACACACTGCCGGCTCACAGAATCGTGGGGCTCGGGGTGGCCCACGTTCCTGAGGGGCGCCGGGTCTTCTCCACGCTCACGGTGGAAGAGAACCTCAACCTCGGAGCGTACGGGCACCGCGCGAACCGCGCCAGGGTTGAGGCGTCAAGGGAACGCGCATACAGGCTCTTTCCGAGGCTCGCAGAACGACGCGGGCAACTCGCCGGGACGCTTTCCGGGGGCGAGCAGCAGATGCTAGCCATCGCCCGCGGGCTCATGGCCGATCCCAAGGTGCTCCTCCTGGATGAACCGTCATTGGGTCTTGCGCCCAAGCTCGTCCAGGAGATCTTCCGCACGATTCGGGAGATAAACAGGCAGGGCGTGACCATCCTCCTCGTCGAGCAGAACGCGCGGATCGCTCTGTGCGTGTCGCACAGGGCGTACGTGCTCGAAACAGGGCGAATCGTGCTCGCTGGCTCCTCGCGGGAGCTGCGCCAGGATTCCAGGGTGCAGCAGGCGTACCTTGGGGTGGGGCGCAGGCCCTCCTCAGGCCGCCGGCCCGCCCCAGAGGAACCGCCGTCCGACTCGCTACCTTGCCGTTGAAGTCGGAGAGGGTCTGTGATGAAAGCGATGCCTTGCCACTTGGTCGCGTCGAAGCTCCTCGTGACGTCCTTCGATGTTCCCTTTCCCTCCAACACCCAAAGAAGGGATGAAGAACCGGGAATCCTCGACAGGCCGAGAGGAACTTGCTACAAGGTGTAGAATCAGTTCCTATCAATGACGAACCGCGCTCGCGGTTCGGAGCCGGGCGCCGGGCCGGCGCGTGCCTTGAGGGGGAGGGACCGGCCATCGGGAAGCGTCCACGTGCCGGGGGCGGCGGCAAGCGAGAACGCCAAGCGCGGCCCGCCCGAAGGCGATCGCTCGGGGATGGCTATTGCAGTGTTCGCGCTGCATGGGCCCACAGTGGTGTTGCGCTCGTCACAGTCCTAGTAGCGGTGTCTCTCCTCTTCATCGTGTCCACAGCGTGTCTCACCTTGGCCATTTTCGCCGCACGCGTAGCCTCGTGGTCCGTGGAGCGAACGAAAGCCCTTTACGCAGCCGAGGCGGGCATAGACCGTTGGCTTTTCGAGGCGTCCGCAGAGCTTGCAGGCTCGGGCACCGGCCGTCACAGTCACGGGGGAAAGGGTCGCGGGCATACCCACCGCCCCGGCGGAGGCACGCCAGGTCACGGCCATGGCGGGGGCGGCCAGAGTGCTCATGGGTCTCCAAGTCTCGGGGACCTCGAGGTGAGTGGAGAGATCGACGGGATTCCTTATGTGGCCAGCGTGGAGAGCTCCCCTTCCCAAGACCTCTATCGTGTGGTGTCCGTGGCCCAGGCGCCTTCGCGTACGGTGACAGTTGCCGTGACGGTGGGACTCGTGCCGGAAGCCTGGAGGCACGTGGTGTACGCCCCTGATCCGTGGTATTCCGCCATCCTGAGATGGTTCCTGATGGTCAACGACCCATCGCAGTACCAGCCGTCGTCTGGGGCGAACGGGGCGGTCTGGCTGGCGTCGCAAGACTCTCGCCAGGTTCCTGTCCCTGACTGGGGCCACGAAGGCGCGGACGGCTACTGGGTCCGAGCGGCTCCGCCGTGGGATCCGCCACTTGACGACACGCCGGTCAATGTCCCTCCGTCCGGGATAGTCACCCT
Source organism: Bacillota bacterium (assembly GCA_024653485.1). Classification (NCBI taxonomy): domain Bacteria; kingdom Bacillati; phylum Bacillota; species Bacillota bacterium. The sequence goes on from JANLFY010000016.1 coordinate 6,955, forward strand.
TGAGGGTGACGGCCCCTTTTACATCAAAGACTGCCAGCACCGCATCAGAGACCTCAGAACGAACATAGAAGGCGATCTGTTCATAGAGGACTGTGTGATAGAGAAGATATCGGGGCACGTCACCGGGAACATAGTCGTGCGCAACACCGGGAAGGACAAGGGCGTCGCAGCAATCACGGGACGGATCGATGGCTCGATCTGCGTCGATTCGTCTGAAGCCAGCCCATCTGGTAATTGGCCGGCGAGCACGACCATCGGAAGCGGCGAGGGACCCACAGTTGTCGGGGGAAGTGTGTACCTGCGCGGAAGGTCGCCCGGCATACTCCGGGACGTCCTAGTCATAACGGGGCCGGACGAGGGCGACGACGTCGAAGGGACGTCCATCGGGGGAGGCGCCTTCGCCGACGAAGCGTGCCTCTACGTAGAAGGGCGGGTCACCATCCAAAGGACTCAGACTTTCCCGGCCGTCTTGGCGACAGGCTTTGTCGTCCTTGACGGAACCTCGGGCACCGTCCGCGTAGAAGGGCCGGTGTACTCGGAGGCACAACACGCGTTCTCTGTCCTGGATGTGAACCCTGACATCCCAGGGGATATCGATGAGTGGGTGGACCACAAAGGTCTGGGAGTGCTCATGTTCGGTGACAGCCTCGAGGGAGAGGGACCGCCCACGGTCTATGTGGTGGGCAGCGTGGTGAGTCCGGGTTCGACGCTTCTCGCCGGAAACGTCTTCGTCTCATACGATAGAGGGCTCTTGTCGAACCCTCCGCCGCTATTCTCTGGCGGCAGGGAGGCGGTGAGCCTTATCGCGGGCACGTGGTCGAGCAGTCAGGAGCGAGTCATCGCGGACGAGCCCTAGACCTTTCAAGAGGCGTCGCAGGGCGACGCCGTAACGCGAGGCCGATCCGGGCATGACCACTCTTCGCACGCTTCGAGAGAAGCCAGGGGGCACACCACGCGTGACATGAGATGGAGCTGTGAACATGGACAGGAGAGAACTGCGAGATCCTTGCATGGCCAATGAGACACGACGTACACGCCTCATCCATGCGATGACATGTCGGCAACTGGGCCCATCTGCGATCCGCATGCGGAGCGCGGTGAGGAGGCGCCCGGGAGAGGCCGCGGGTTTCGGACTCATCGAGGTTCTTGTAGCCATCATGCTGGTCTCCGCCGTGGTCGTCCCCGCGATGTCGAGCGTCGCGAGCTTCCTCAGGAGCACCAGGCAGTCCAGCCTCGAGGCCCAGGCTCTCGACCTTGCCCGAAGCACTATAGAAGCACTCAAGGACCTCGGCCCCAACGCGTTTTCTCAGGGAGCGTCGGTTATCGAGGTGGCGAGCCCGGATGGCAAGACGTCGTTCGACGTAGAACGGGTGTTGAGTGTATACGACGAGGACTCCGGAAGCTCGCTGTGGCAAGTGACCGTGTCGGTATACGAACACCCCAAGTCCGAGGTCGACTCGCCCGTGTGCGCGCTGACGACCTTGATATATCCGCAGTGAGCAGCCATGGAGGATGACGAGATCTTGGAAGGGGTACGCATGAACAGGCCGCGCAGCGCTCTCGGCGACAGAGGCTTCACGCTTGTGGAGTTCCTTGCGTTTCTTGCCCTGGTCCCACTCGTGATCGCAATATCTTTCAGCGCAGTTTGGGTCGTCATGGGCATGCACAAGCTCGCGGGCGCGCAGTCAAGCGTGTCCACCGCGGCCATGGTGGTCATGGAGACGCTGGGGCAAGACCTCAGGGGTATGAAGGAGATTCGCGATGATTCCTCCTCAACGTGCCTGCGCGGTCGCCTCCAAGACGACGTGACAGAAGTGACGTACGAGTTCACCCCGCCGGGTGTGTCACAACCGGGTATGATCACGCGGAACGGCGCTCGTCTCTTCGGCTCAGGACTGTCAGTTACCTCATGCGAGTTCACCTACCTGGTGCCGGGTCCGGGAGGCGCGCTGCAAGAAACGAGCGATGTCGGAAGCGCTTCGTCCGTGAAGGTCCGGTTCGTGGTGGAGCAGGCGCCCGCTTCAGCGGGGTTCGAGGCCGTGTTCAATCTGAGAAACCTTTAGCTGAGAATGCAGGCGGTTTCACCGAACCTGCTCGGCGCTCGTCGGAACGGTTTCGGAGCGGTTGAGGAGCAGGTTCGCGCGGGCAAGTCCGGTCGAAGGCCACCGGCGGACGCGGGTGCGCGAACGCGAAATCCGCTGTTGACAACGGAGGAAGGATGTTGCTAGAATAGGGGCAACCGGAGCCGTCCGGGCATCCGGGTCCGATAAGCGAGATCTACATCAGCGAAAGGCGTAGAAGGGGAAGGTCGCCACGGAACGGCCCTATCCGGAGCGAGCGGGGGATGGTGCAAGCCCCGCGGAAACGGGTGTGGTGAGTGGGCCCCGGAGCCGCAGGCTGAAAGGCCGGTACGCGTTGTGCCCGAAATGCGCGACCGCGACGTGACACCGCCAGCGCCGCTGAGTCGTCGTCTGTCGATCGAGGCCGTGACATTCGTAAGCCAGCGTCCGGGCGAGTAGGCTGAGCCGGAAGCCACCGTTAAACGGCGGGGATATCGCCGGACGCGCCGAGGCGCTGAAAGCCGTATCCTAACAACGAGTGGGGCAGGTGTGTCTTGTCTCACGAGGGTGGCACCACGGGTTTGAAGCTCGTCCTTCACGGGGCGAGCTTCTTTGTTTCGCGCGATGTCCGAAGAGAAGACGCGACGTCGCCGGGTGAGGAAGCCTCGCAGCACAGCGGGGTCCGGGCAGCCGTCCTCGGAGATGTCCGGCGGGAGAGATGAGCAGAGAGCGAGGAGCCAGCCTATGTATGACCTGAAAGTCGTCGTCGATGAGGTCCGCGGGTTCTGTGACCTTCCGATGAAGGTGGGAGATTACTTCGAAGTTCACGGGGGGCGGATCACGATCCCTCACGGCAAGTTCATGTGCATGTGGGCGCTTCAGAGCATTCTCCCCATGCTTCCCGCGAGACAGCGGAACATAGTTGAGGAAAACGACTGGCTATCGGAGACTGTTCGCGTGGTATGCCCCGACCCGGATGGCATGGTCATTTTCCGGATCGAGCGCGTGGGCGAGGGCGCGGTAGAGCCCGCTGATGGCGAGATGGGTGAAAGGAGCGACGCGCGAACGGCCACCATTGCCCGCCCGAGCCCCGGGCCGCACCCTAGGATGCTTGTGAATGAGAGAGCCTGCTCGGGGTGCCGAACGTGCGAGCTCGTGTGCAGCTTCAGCCACGAGCGGAAATTCTCCGACTTGCTATCCAGAATACGCGTGGACAAATTCGACGAGGACGGAGTCGACCGTCCGCTCGTGTGCAGGCAGTGCGGGATCGCCAGGTGCGTCGAAGCGTGTCCCAACGAGGCTCTCTCGCGAGACCCAAGGACGAGGAGCGTCGTGGTGGACGCAGCGCGCTGCGCAGGATGCGGCGCGTGCGCCGAGGCTTGTCCTTTTGACGCCGTGGCGTTTCATCCCGACACGGGGATCCCGCTAATCTGCGACTTGTGCGGTGGAGACCCTGAGTGCGTGAAGAGGTGTCCCACCCACGCACTCGCATACGGCCGCGCGGGCGCCCCAAACCGAAACCAGGCTTAGCGCCGGGTGGTCACGTGAAGGAGTGAGGGGCCAAGGTCGCGCCGCGGCCGGTGCCGAGCCGCGGCGGGTGCGTCCTGAATCGGAAGGCAAAGCCGGGAGGCAAATGGACATGAGATTCTTCGGGTATGCTGGAAGGATACTCCGCGTTGACCTGGGCGAGGGTGACCGCGCAGGACACAAGACAGGCGCAGTCGTGGTAGAACCGCTCGACGTCAAAGATGCCTTGCGGCACATCGGCGGGCGCGGGCTCAATGTGGCGCGCCTCACCCGCGAGATAGACCTCGACGTCGACCCTCTATCCCCGGAGAACCTCCTCATCATCGGGGTGGGTCCGCTCGACGGAACGCTCTTTCCCGGCGCCTGCCGCGTCAACTTCACCTCCAAGTCTCCGCAGACAGGGATACTCGGAGACTCCAACGCCGGTGGGTTCTTCGGTCCAGAGCTCAAGTTCGCCGGGTACGACCAGGTCGTCGTGAGCGGACGCGCCAAGACCCTCTCCTACCTATTGATATCGGACGGTGATACGCGTGTCATCCCGGCACGAGACCTGGCCGGACTCGACGTATGGGAGACGCAGAGGCTGCTCCTCGACAGGCACGGCCGCCGGGCGCAAGTGGCGTGCGTTGGCCCAGCCGCTGAGCGCGGCGTGCGTTTCTCGGGCATATTCTGTAACCTGGCACGCCCTGCGGCGCGCACCGGGATGGGCACGGTCCTGGCGTCGAAGAACCTCAAAGCCGTGGTCGTACGTGGTAAGAGGCCTGTGGAAGTCGCCCATCCCGACGAGTTCCTCGACTTCGTCAGGGCCCTGGACACCAAGATACTGAGCCACCCCGAGTACGGGCCCAGGGTGGCGCTTGGAACCACGAGGCTCGTCTCGGCCCTCAACGCCGCGGGGTGCCTCGCTACCCGCCACTTCCAGACCGGGAGGTTCGAACACGCGCCGGCGGTGAGCGGCGAAACCCTCGCGGCGCGCCTCAGGGTGAAGAGCAAGGCGTGTTTCTCGTGCACCATACCATGCAGCAGGTTCTTCGAGGTGAAGTCCGGGCCTTATGCTGGCTTGAAGAGCGAAGGGCCGGAGTTCGAAGGGCTGGCGGCGTTCACCTCGCGAGTGGGTTCGAACGATCTCGAGGCGGGCCTCGCCACACTGGACATGTGCAACCGTGCGGGAATGGACGTCATCTCCACCGCGGAGTGCGTGTCGTTTGCCATGGAGTGCTTCCAACGCGGCATCATTTCGAAGCAAGAGGCAGACGGGCTCGACTTGACGTGGGGAAACATCGATGCCGTGCAGACCCTGGTCCGAAAGATCGCGTCGCGCGAAGGCTTCGGGGACGTGCTCGCGGATGGGGTGCGTGAAGCGGCGCGCAAGATCGGAAGAGGTAGTGAAGACCTCGCCATGCACGTGAAAGGCCTCGAGATATTCATGGCCGATCCGAGAGGCATAAAGGGGTATGCATTGGGCAACGCCGTCGCGAGCCGCGGCGGAGATCACCTCCGGTCGGAGCCGTCTTTCGAGTTCACCCAGGACGCTGCGGCTGCAGTGAGAAGGTTCGGAACGAAGGAGGCAGCATTCAGGCTCGAACACAAGGGCAAGGGGCGTGTGGTCAAGCATTTCGAGGAGCTGTGCGCTCTCGCTGACTCACTCGACGCGTGCAAGAACACGATCGTTAACATGGAGGTCCTACCCTTCGATGAGGCTGCGACAGTGCTAAGAGCTGCAACGGGACTCGACTTCGACGAGACAGCGGTGCAGGCAGCGTGCGAGCGCACGGTCAACCTCGAACGTTGCCTCATAGTAGCGCTCGGAGTTCGGAGAAAGGACGACACTCTTCCGAGGCGTTTCAGGGAAGAGCCGATGCCCGCGGGGTGCGGGGCCACGACCGGCGCCACCGTTGCCTTGGATGAGATGCTGGACGAGTACTATGAAGCCCGAGGGTGGGATGCGGGTACCGGAGTCCCGACCGCGTCTACTTTGGAGAGACTCGGCCTGCACGAATGGGTGACTCGTCTTGCGAGCCGGGGCGTACCGGTGGCCGGCCGCCTAGAATCTCTGTGAGGAGCAAGGAGGTAGAGAAGAAATGAGGCTGGTGGTCACTCATCTGGTTGGAGCGGCGATGCGGAGATCGATGGGGATGATTGGGGTTTTGGTCAGGAGAGGGTGCATGCTTCGATTCGAGCGGATCGGGGAGGACGTGAGCCGTCAACTGTGGATTGCGGCGCTCGTGACGTTGGCCGTGTGTGCGCTGTCAGGTCCGGCCTTCGGCAAGGACCTGCCCTCCGTCAAGATAGGTGCGGCCGGTCCTTTCACCGGGGATCTCTCCAAGATCGGCCTGGATTCGTTGAACGCCATTCGCATGGCAGTGGATGAGGCCAACGCCGAAGGCGGAGTAGCGGGCCGCAAGATCGAGATCGTAGTCGGCGATGACGCGGGTGACCCCGCTCGGGCTGTCACCGTCGCCGACAAGTTCGCCATGGATAGGAGCGTGCTAGGCGTCATAGGCCCAATGAACAGCGGTGCGGTGAACGCTGCCCTACCCACGTACCAGCGGGCGGGCCTCGTGATCATAAGCCAATCGGCCACCAACCCGTCCCTGACGGAGCGCGGGTACTCGGTGATGCACAGGATATGTCCCAGAGACGACGCCCAAGGGCCGGCGGCCGCGAGGTTCATAGCGGAAGAGCTCGGCGCGAAGACCGTGTACGTTATCGATGACAAGGGAGCGTACGGCCAGGGTCTCGGTGACCAGGTGGCCGCGGCTCTCGAGAAGGCAGGGGTCAAGGTCGGGCGCGGCCAGATAACACCGGAAGACAGGGACTTCTCACCCATTCTCACGAAGGTCAAGGCCGCCGCGCCGGACCTCCTGTACCTGGCTCTTCCTAATCCCGCCCAGGCTGCGGCCCTGATAAAGCAGGCTGTCGGGCTCGGCCTCCGTCCCAAGCTCATGGGAGGCGACGGCCTCAAGGAGAGGGACCAACTCATAGCGGGCGCGGGAGGAGCGGCGGAAGGCATGTACGTGACGGCCATAGGGCGTGACATCAAGGACGTGCCCGAGGCACAGAAGTTCATCAAGGCGTTTGAGGGCAAGTACGGGGCCATGAGCATATTCTCCGGTCAGAGCTACGAGGCGACCAAGCTGCTGATCGACGCGATGCGGAAGGCAGCGGGCAGCGATCCCCTCGCGCTCACACGAGCATCGGTGCTCCAAGCTGTCCACCGCACTCAGGGATACCGGGGCATACTTGGATTCCCCATCAGCTTCGACAGCAAGGGAGACGTCCTCGGCGCCAGCATCTACGTGTTCCAGGTGAAAGGCGGGGACTTCGTTCAAGTGAAGGAGTACCCCGCTTGGGCCAGATGACCGAACCGACCGGGCGGAATCGCAAGAGTCGGCGGGTGACGGCAGGAGTCGAGACTGGTCGGCGAGGACCCGGCAGCGAGGAAGGTGAACCTGCTGTATGGAAGAGATGCTCGCGCAGCTACCCCAGCAAGTCGTGAACGGCCTCACGCTCGGAAGCGTGTACGCCTTGCTCGCGCTGGGTTACTCCATGGTCTACGGCATCCTCAAGATGCTGAACTTTGCGCACGGGGACGTCCTCATGGTCGGCGCGTTCACCGGGTGGGGCATCCTGCAGCTTTTCGCGGGAAGCGGCTCTCTCACAGCGAATCCCTTGATAGTGGTCGCGCTCATGCTCGTGGCCGCCGTAGCTTCTACCGGCCTTCTTGGCGGATTGATAGAACGCTTCGCCTACCGTCCCTTGCGCACGAGCTCGCGCCTCGCCCCTCTCATCTCGGCGCTCGGCGTGTCGATCATCATCGAGAACGTAGCCATGTTGTTGACGGGGGGGCGCGCGAAGGCATACCAGACAGAGATGCTCATTCCGCCCACGTGGACCATCCAGGCAGGGGGAGCCACCGTTTCAGCGACGCGTCTCGCGATATTCGCTTCGTCGATAGCCATCATGCTCGCGCTCGACTTCGCCGTATCCCGCACCATGCTCGGCAAGGCCATGCGGGCCGTGAGCGAGGATCTCGACGCCGCAGAGTACATGGGCGTCAGGACGTCCAGGGTGATCGCTGCGACGTTCGTCATGGGCTCGGCCCTTGCGGGCGTCGCCGGGGTCATGATCGGGCTGTACTACATGCAGGTGGATTTCATCATGGGATTCTCGGCCGGGCTGAAGGCGTTCACCTCGGCAGTGCTTGGAGGCATCGGGAACGTAAGGGGCGCCATGGCAGGCGGGATCGTGCTCGGCCTAGCGGAAAGCCTGGGAGTCCTGTTCGTGGCGCCCGTGTACAAAGACGCCATCGTCTTCTCCGTGCTCATCGCGGCGCTCATCGCAAAACCCTCCGGACTGCTGGGGGAGCGCGTGCGAGACAGGGTGTAAAGCGGCGGACGGCGCGCTGAAGGGCACGACGACCTGACGCGATGACCGGGGGGCATCCTAGCGGGTTCCGGGGCGACGGGGTGTGAGGCGATGAGGCAGGCGAGAAAGGCGGGGGAGGAGAATCAGTGCAAATGGATAGAGGTACTGATGAGAACGCTAGCAAACGACCGCGGGGACCCCATGGGTGGTCGCGTTTCGCCTTTCCGGGGGTTGGGGGAGTCGTGTATCCCGCCCTCGCCGCTTTCGCCCTCGTCCCCGTGCTCACGCATGACTCTTACCTGCTAAGGGTCGGCGGAACCGCGGGCATCTATCTCATCCTGGCCGTCGGGCTCAACATAGTAGCCGGCGAAGCTGGGCTCCTCGACCTCGGATACGTGGCCTTCTATGGAATAGGAGCATACGTATACGCCTTCCTTTCGTCGCCTCACTTTGGGCTTCACGTGCCGTTCCTGCTGAGCGCGACGTGCTCTGTCTCGTCGGCCGTGCTCGCTGCCCTCGTCGTATGCCTGCCCACGCTCCACATACGCGGGGACTACCTGGCCATGGTCACTCTGGGGTTCGCGCAAATAGTGCGCATCCTCCTCAACAACCTTGACCGGCCGGTGAACATCACGAACGGGCCGAACGGCATTGTGGCCATAGACCCTCCGAGGCTCTTCGGCCAGAGCTTCATGTCGCTCGAGGCGTCCTACTCCTTGATATGGGTGGTCGCGGCCGCGGCCGTCATCGCGGTGGGCCGCGTCCTTCGCTCGGGCATCGGCCGGGCTTGGGCCGCTCTACGCGAAGATGAGGTGGCCGCGGCCTGCATGGGTGTCAACGTGCTGCGGTACAGGACCATGGCGTTCCTCTGGGGAGCCGCTCTCGCCGGGCTCGCCGGGGCGCTCTTCGCCTCATGGCAGGGAGCGATCTTCCCCCAGAACTTCACGACGGCTGAGACCATCGCCGTGTACTGCATGGTGATCATGGGCGGGATGAGGAGCCTGCCCGGGCTGGCAGCAGGTGTGGCGGCGCTTGTAGTGCTTCCGGAGGTGCTGCGCGCCTATTCCGTATACAGGATGCTCATCTACGGGATCGCGCTCGTGCTCCTGGTGGTGTACCGCCCCCAGGGCCTGATCCCGGAACAGTCCTCGCTTTGCGCGCCCTCCGGACGGGCGCGGCGGCGCGCCTGGGTTAAGGAGGAGGAAAGAAGTGCGGGGCGCCAGGACCGGCGATACGAGGAGCAGCGAGAGGGCACGAGTCCGTCGCCACCTGACTCTGTGCCGGCGCTCGAAGTCCTCGACGCGGGATGCAACTTCGGCGGTCTGGCGGCTCTATCGCGAGTGACCATGACGGTGCGCCGGGGCGAGGTGGTCGGCGTCATCGGGCCGAACGGAGCGGGCAAGACCACCCTCTTCAACGTCATAACCGGCGTCACGAGGCCACAAGCAGGGGACGTCAGGGTCTTCGGAAGGAGCGTATTGCGAACCCCGCCCCACGAGATAGCCGCGCTCGGCGTCGCGCGCACGTTTCAGAACATCAGGCTCTTCGAAGGCAGGAGCGTCCTCGAGAACGTCCTCGCGGGCTGCCATCTTCGAACGAGACGAGACATCGCCGGGGCCATCCTTAGGACTCGGGCATTTAGGGTGCGCGAAGAGTCTGAGACAGCCGTAGCGCAAGACGCCCTGCGCACCGTGAGCCGTTCTCTCCAAGATCGCGAGGCCGAACCTGTGCGCGATCTCGCGTACCCGGACAGGCGTCGCGTGGAGCTTGCCCGGGCGCTCGCGGCGCGTCCCCGAATCCTTCTGTTGGATGAGCCCACCGCTGGCATGACTCCTGACGAGATGGCGGACATGGTGGCCACGATCAGGATGCTCAAGGACCACGGGCACACTATCGTCGTAATCGAACATCACATGAACGTGGTCGCCGAGACGTGCGACCGCGTGGTCGTCCTTGATCATGGCGAGAAGATAGCCGAGGGCACGCCCGCCGAAATCGCTTCGAACCCCGAGGTCGTCCGAGCTTACTTAGGAGCGGAGAAGACTGCCGCGAACTCCAGGCGCACGGCGCTCGTCGAGGGGAAGCCCGCGGCCGAGGGAGACGGGAGCAAGAGCGGGCAGGGGACCGTGCGCACGGGGACCGTCCGTCGCGCGCCAGGCGAACGCGAGCCCATAGGGCTGCCGCAAGCAGTAGGAGGCTGCCCGAGACTCCGTGAAGAAGGACGCGACGAGGCGCCCGAGCGCCGAGCGCCCATCCTTGAGGTGACGAATGTTCATTCGTCGTACGGCGCTGTCAAGGTGTTGCAGGGAGTGGACCTTCGCGTGGAAAGCGGTGAGATCGTCGCGGTCCTCGGGAGCAACGCGAGTGGAAAGTCCACGCTGCTCAAGACCATACTCGGTCGCCTTCGTCCTTCCATTGGTGAGATCCGCTTCATGGGACGCCGGATAGACGCGCTGCCGACGTCCGAGATAGCGAGGGCCGGAATCGCTTTGGTCCCGGAGGGCAGGAGGATCTTCCCCGGGCTTTCAGTCCTGGAAAACCTCGAACTCGGTGGGTACGTCCTCGGAGACCGGACGAAAGCCGCCGCGAACATCCAGCGGGTCTTCGACCTCTTTCCCGTGCTCGCGGAGAGACGTCACCAGAAGGCGGGGACTCTCTCGGGCGGCGAGCAGCAGATGCTGGCCATCTCGCGAGCCCTCGTTGCAGACCCCAGGCTCATCTGCATGGATGAGCCATCCATGGGGCTCGCGCCCGTGCTTGTTGATAGGGTCATGCAAGTGATAGAGGACATCCGGAGGTCGGGAGCGACAGTGCTGCTGGTGGAGCAGAACGCCCGTGCGGCGCTCGCCATCGCAGATCGGGCTTACGTCCTCCGCGCAGGGCGCGTTGCGGTGACGGGACCCGCCACAAGATTCCTCGATGAGGCATCTCTCTCGGAAGCGTACCTTGCCTAGATCGCCATCCGCCTCGTCCCGAAACGCTGCCTCCCTCGGTCTATCCGAGGGCCTATCCGAGGCCCGAGCGCTTGCGCAGGCGGTCCACGGGCCTCGCCCATGGCAGAAGCGCCCCTGGTGGACGCATCCTTGGAAGACGCGTCCACGAAATTCGGACGCGCCTGATTGAACCGCTGAGCGCTCTGTGGTACCATAAGGTCTGGGTCGTCGTCACCCCTGAGTGCAGGCGACGCGCGAAGTGCGAGGGGTAAACGTCAGCTGCGGACCGCTTGGCGGGGTGGACTCGACCAGAGGGGAGGCACGAGTGTGGCGCTCATAGAGCTGAAAGGGGTAAGAAAGGACTACCGCCAAGGCAAGTTGGTGGTGCCGGCGCTGCGTGGAATCGACCTTGACATCGAGAGCGGTGAGTTCACGGCGATAGCTGGTCCGTCGGGCTCGGGGAAGACCACGCTCTTGAACCTCATCGGCTGCCTGGACACGCCGACGGAAGGCGTCATCCGCCTTGACTCGCTCGATCTGGCGAAGGTGCGCAAGGCACAGCTGGCCGACATTCGCCGCCGGAAGATAGGTTTCGTGTTCCAGTCGTACAATCTGATCCCTGTCCTGACCGCTTACGAGAACGTCGAATTCTCCCTTGCCCTGCTCGGCGAGAACTCGATCGACGCAAGACGCCGGGTCATACAGATCCTTGCGGAGGTGGGGCTCAGCGGGTTGGAGAATCGCCGACCCGGAGATCTCTCGGGAGGTCAGCAACAACGGGTGGCTATCGCGCGTGCCCTCGTCAAGGGGCCGGACCTCGTCCTCGCCGATGAACCCACGGCTAACCTCGACTCTGAGACGGGCAAGGCCATCATAGAGCTGATGCTCGAGATGAATCGAACGAAGGGCACGACGTTCGTGTTCAGCACGCACGACCCGATGGTGATGAGTTACGCCCGGCGGCTCGTTACCGTCCGCGACGGCCGGATCGCCGAAGACAAGAGGAGGTAACAGCACATGCGTTACCTGCTCAAGCTGGCAGCAAGGAACCTCTGGAGACAGAAGCGCCGCACATTTCTGACGTTCCTCGCTATCGCAGTGGGCCTTGCGGCGCTAATAGAAGTTGACTGCATCATGCGCGGCGTGGACCGCGACGCCATAGACAACCTCATCAACCTCGAGACGGGGGACTTGCGCGTTCACGCACAGGGCTACTTCGCACAGCGAGAGAGCCTTCCCATCGATCTCGTGGTCGAGCCGAGCGCGGTCCTCGCAGCACTTGGCAGCGTGCCGGGTGTGAAGACGGCGACGCCAAGGCTGGTATTCGGGGCCCGCCTCAACACCGGTTGGGAGGAGATCCCCGTAGTGGGCGTTGGAATAGACCCGGAGCTCGACCCCCAGGTGTTTACGCTGGCTGAGTACGTCGAAGGCAAGTGGTTGTCGCGAGGCGCGGCTGAGGCGCTCGTCGGTTACAATCTAGCGCAGGTGCTCGAGCTAGAGCCTGGCGACATCTTCACACTCGTCACGCGCACGCGTGGCGAGGCGTTCCAGGCCGTCGACCTTACCGTGACAGGTCTCATCCGGAGCCCTCACCCCCAGGTAAACAGCGGCCAGGTCTACCTCCCGCTCGACGTTGCCGACCAAGCACTCGCTGTAGGTGGGGGAGCGACGGAAGTCGTCTTGAGGATAGAGAGGCGCGCGAACATCGATGAAGTCTCTGGGCTCGTGCGCGCATCGTTGCAAGGGGCCGGCATACCCGCAGAGGTGCTCACATGGAGAGAAACCGCCAGGGACTTTCTCGCCATAAGCCAGAGCAAGCAAGGGTTCACCGGATTGCTCATCTTCATGATACTCATCATCGCTGTGGTCGGAATGGTCAATACCATCCTCCTCGGGGCCATGGAGCGCGTCCGCGAGATCGGGATGATGAAGGCCATGGGCATGTCTCCAAGGGAGATCGTGCTCCTCTTCATGTTTGAGGCCACAGGCATAGGCGTGTTGGGTTCGATCACTGGGTGCCTCGTGGGTATTGCGGGCAACGCGTACCTCGTAAACCACGGGATCGACGTCCTTCGAGCGTATCAGGGTCTCGACATCGGTTACCCGATAGCTGGGGTCCTCCGAGGAGCCTGGAACTGGCCCATGATAGTTGAGACGTTCTTTCTGGGCGTAGTCGTGAGTTGGGTGGCAAGCTACGTTCCCGCCAGGAGGGTCGCAGCCCAGGATCCCCTCGTATCGCTGCGCCACGGCTGACACGGAGGTGTGGATGGTGCGCCTAATGCGGATTGCCTTGCGGAACCTCGGGCGAGCCCGAGCGCGTACCGCGCTCAGCTTGATCTCGATAGCGGCGGGCGTTTTCGTAGTCGTCCTCACGAAGGGAACCGTTGATGGGATAGTGGACACGATCGTGGTCAACTCAATCAGGCTAACGTCTGGTCACGTGCGCGTCATCGCCAAGGAATACCCCCTCAAGGAGCGACTCCTCTCGCTCAATTACCCTGTGGACGGCTTTCGGGGTGAAGGCTACGAATCAATCACGGAGGCGTTGAGGGAGATTCCCTTGGCGTCTCGCGTCGTCCCGCGCCTTCGCTTCGGCGCGATGGTGAGCAAGGGCGAGGAACTCGAGGGGCTGTTGGCGGTAGGGGTGGATCCGGAGGCAGAGGAGAGGCTCATCGGGTTGACCCGTTACCTCGTGGAGGGCCGCCTGCTGCGGCCCGGGGAACGTGAGGCGGTCATGGGCCACAGGACCTTGGACAGGCTCGGTCTCGAGGTGGGCGACAGGTTCACTCTCGTTTTCAGCACCGCTCTCGGTTCCCTCAAGGGCTACACCTTCGTCGTCACGGGTTCGGTCAGGAGCGGGCTGCAGTACCTCGACGACGGTCTCGTGTTCGTGCCCTTGGATGTCGCACAGGCCATGCTGGACATGGGTTCCGCAGTGACCGAAGTGCTCGTCATGGCCGAGGACGAGGCGAGTGTACCCAAGCTCGTGCGCGACATCGAGGATATGCTCAAGGCCAAGGACGGCGATGCACGTTACGTCGCCCAACCATGGTACAATCAAAATGAGATGATGAGGATGTTGATTGTAGCGAGCACGTCATACAACCTCGTCTATCTCTTCATCCTCTTCCTCGCGAGCTTCGTGGTGATAAACACCATGCTGATGATAGTCAACGAGAGGCGGAGGGAGATCGGCATGATGGGAGCTCTCGGCCTGAGGCCGGAGCAAGTGAGATGGCTCTTCCTGCTCGAAGGCGGAGTGATGGGCGCCATAGGAAGCGCAGCGGGCGCGATTGTCGGAACGACAGCCCTCAGAGTGCTGAGAGACGTCGGAATACCCATCCCCGGAGCGTCCACCGTGGACAAGGTGCTCTTGATGCCCTCCAAGCTGTACCCAAGGTTCAGTTGGGACGTCGTCGCCTTCGCGTTCGTTGCGGGGATTGTCGTGACGCTCATCGCTGTCTCCTGGCCGAGCGACCAGGCAGCCAAGATAGAACCAACGCAGGCTCTGAGGACTCAATAGCGTCAAGAGCGTCGAGAACGACAGGAATGCGCGGGAGGATTTGAACATGATGAGCGTGTGGGGAAACATGGTGAAGGTGAGGCCCCGCATCCGGCTTCTGATCCCTGCGGTGGCCCTGGTGTTGCTGACTGCAGCCATGAGTGGGCTTTCGGAGGCGGGCGACTTGACCGCGAAAGAGATCGTCTCCAGGATGGACGCGAACGCCTACATGGCCAGCGCTCATCTTGTGGCAAAGCTCGTCATCAGGGCGGGCAACAGAGAGATCACGAAGGAAATGGAAGGGTGGGTGGTTGGGAACGAGAAGGCAGCGGTGACCTTCCTCAACCCCGGCGACCGCGGGACGAAGTATCTCAAGCTAGGCGACGAGCTATGGATGTTCTTCCCGGACGCGGAGGATCTCGTGAAGATCTCCGGCCACATGCTCAGACAGGGCATGATGGGCAGCGACTTCTCGTACCAGGACGCTCTCGAAAGCGAGAAGATGGGCGAGCTATACGACTTCAAGGTGGCGGGAGTGGAGGACTACGGAGGAGCCAGATGCTACGTGCTCGAGGCCACGGCGCTTCCCGGCAAGCAGGTCTCGTATCCCCGGCGCAAGATCTGGGTTGACAGCGAGAAGTTCGTGGCCGTGAAAGAGGAGCTGTACGCGGCGAGCGGCAGACTTCTCAAGGTGTCCCGCGTTGAGGAGCTGAGGCAGAAGGGCGGGCGCACGTACGCGAGCAGGGTCGTAATGGAAGACAAGCTCAAGCGGGGCTCGTCAACGACCTTCATAATCGAGAAGATCGAGTTCGATGTGGACATCCCGGACGACGTTTTCTCTCTGAGAAGCTTGATGCGATGAGGGCCGGCACCGGTAGCGTCGGTCCGGCACGCAGAGGACCCGATGACGATGCTTGTCCTCCCGAACGTGCTGCCGTGAGAACACGCGACGAAGGGCGGTGAGTGGTCCTGTGAAAACCGTGGGACGCTGTCCTGTGCGCTGCCCGTCTGCCACGAAAGGCGTCTGTTCTTTGGTGGCGGTCCTTTGCTTCGTGGCCGCGCTCGAACTTGCGTGGGGGACTGCGATCGCGCGATCAACGACCGAGGCGGCCTCGCTACCCTCTCTTCAGGTAGGAGGAGAGTGGCAAACGGGTGTGCAACTAGCCCGAACAGACGACTCATGGGCGACATCGGCGACATCCACTCTGAGGTTGAGACTGCGGCTCGGGGGAGGCAACTGGAGACTCTGTGCGGACGCAGGAGCGATGCTCGGGAACTCACCGACTAGCGGCGACTGGACAGTGACGACCGAGGTGGAGCGAGCGTATCTCAAGGTCTTGCTGCCGTGGGCAGACCTCAACCTCGGAAGGCAGGAGATCAACTGGGGCGTGGGGTACGCCTGGTCGCCCACGGACGTCTTTGGCGCAGCCAAGACGCTAGACGCAGGGGGATTGCGTAGGGGCGTGGATGCGGTGGTGATGAGAATCCCGACGGCACCCCTATCCTACCTGAGTCTGGTCGCGGCGCCCGACGGAGATGCCGTCCATGGAGGCGTTCTGGACACGTGGCGGTACGCGGCGCGGTACCACGGAAACGCTGGAGGCACTGACTGGTCCCTGGCTGCCGCGCAAGACCCTGACACGACCATGGTGGGAGCGGACGCCAAGGGCGATCTCGTGGTTGGGGAGCTGTCTATCGGGTGGCACGCAGAGGTCGCTCACCATACTCCGCGTGATGCAGGCTCGGGGCCGTGGGTGGAAGGGTTGCTAGGCGCCGATTACAGCTGGAACGGCGGGAAGGTCATCTGGGCGGGAGAGTACTTCTATGACTCACGGGGCGCCGCGACACAAGATGCGTACGACTACGTATCGTGGCTTGCGGGCGACCGCCAGCACCTGGCGCGCCACTATGCGTTCACCCAGCTGGCGTACGCTCACGATGAGTTCACCTCCATCTCTGGCTCGGTGCTCGCGAACCTCGTAGACCGCAGCGCGGTGGCGACGGCAGGCGCGACCGTCTTGCTCAGCGATGGGTGTTCGCTGTCGCTGTCAGCAACCGCCCTCTCAGGCAGCCAAGGCGATGAGTTCTCAGGAAGACCCCATCCAGGTGCGCCGCCCGGCAGGCCTGACCTGATGCTGCGAGCCCTGGCAACGTACAGTTTCTGACGCGGGCGCCTGCATGACCCGGGACTCATGGCCCCGAACGCATGGCCCCTAACGGACTCTACTCTTGCTCGTGAGAGTCTCTTGCCTTGACTGGGGGGCGTGGAGCGTGCACGATGGTGATGCTCTCGAGCACCAGCTCCGTTTCCTGCACCCCTCGGTTCCTACGTATGCGCACCTCGGCGCGGGGAATGAAAACGGAGAACTCGTGGGGGAGGCTGGACGTGAACCATCGCCGCATCGACATGCCCAGCTCGCCTAGGACCACGCTGGCCTCGTCGAGGGTGACGGGGCAGCACAGGCCATCGCCGCGCGTTTCGGCTTGGGCGTCCTTTCGGTTGTCACGCGTCGCACGAGCGTGCCCGACCACGCGTTCGCATCTCCTAGCGACGCTGACCGGGCCGTCGATCTGAAATGCATCGAGAGAACGGTCCCGTGACCCGCGGGGTCGGCGGGCGACGCCTCGGACCCAGCCGGCAGGGCGTTCGATGAGTCGAGCAAGTCGCCTTAGCACCCATGTCCACCCCCGTCTCGTACCAGCGTATGCGGCAGCGACGGAATTCGTGCCCAGCAATGCCGCCCGGCCCGCTCGACCGCTCGTCGGCGCATCAAGAGCGTTTTAGCGGAGGTAATCAATGGGGCGGAGGTGATCGATCGCGCCGATTGCATGGAATGCGCCCTGCCCCGCCTGTTGGGCTCACCGCCTCGTACATTGCTCGTACATTGGTGAGCGTACACCTCCGTCCCACACGACCCGAGCGCAGTTGATCTCTCCGCGGGTTCATGGTAGAATGAATGTGAAAGAAGGCACAATCGCGTGCGTCCTGACGGTCGAGGTTCCTATGCGCAAGACACGAACGGAACGGGACCCGGGCCGAAGGGTACAGTGGCGCGAAGGGTGTCGATCGCATCGATCGAAGAGGTTTTCGCCGTCCCTGAGCGGAGGGGTCGCCTGAGTGCAAGGGGAGACGCGCGGATGTGGGCGCTTGGGGCGCCATCATTTGCCAGGTCTCAAAGCCCGTCTCCCGACAGGGAGGCGGGCTTCTTACGTGCGACGGGCTACGTGCACGCTGCAGACGGCGCGAGAGGCACCGACGACGGGAGGCGACCGCAGGCGATGGAGCGCGTCACCGAGCACCATTCCGAGGGCTTCGAAAATGCGCTCAGAAAGGTGAAGGACGCCCTCGGGCCCGATCACCTGGGGGCGCAGGGAGAGGCGGGCACTACCGCAGTTCAGAGTCCAGCTGAGGTCGGGCTCACCGAGGAGGACATCGTCGCGCTCCTCGAAGCCGGGCCACGGGAGCAGCAAGCGCTCTTCGACCTGGCGGACGACGTTCGACGGCGTTTCATGGGAGACGAGGTGCATCTTCGCGCGCTTATCGAGTTCTCCAACCATTGCGTTCGAAACTGCCTTTACTGCGGCCTGCGACGCGACAACGCCAAGCTCGTCCGTTACCGATTGAGCGTACACGATGTCCTGGAGATCGCGGCGAGGGCGGCGGCCGCGGGGTACAAGACCATTGTCCTCCAATCCGGCGACGACTTCCATTACCGCGCCGATGACATCGCAAGGATGGTGGAAGGGGTCAAGCGGGCCGCAGACGTGGCTGTAACGCTCTCCATAGGTGAACGCTCCAGGAAGGAATACGCGATCATGAGGCGTGCCGGTGCCGACAGGTTCCTGCTCAAGCATGAGACCGCCGATCCCGACCTCTACGAAAGGCTCCACCCCGGCATGTCGCTGGAACGCCGTCTGGAGTGCTTGAGAGACCTGCGCGACCTTGGGTTCCAGGTCGGTTCCGGAAACATCGTGGGCCTTCCCGATCAGACAGTCCGCATAATCGCGAAGGACATCAAGCTGCTGCGGGCCATTGACGTGGAGATGGCCGGTATAGGTCCGTTCATCCCTCATCCGGACACACCGCTTGCGGGGTGTCCTCCCGGCACGCTCTCAATGTCGCTGAAGGCCCTCGCCGTGACCAGACTAGCTCTGCCCCTCGCTCATCTTCCCGCGACTACAGCTCTGGCCACTCTGCATCCAGCAGGGAGGCGCTTGGCACTCACCTGCGGTGCCAACGTAGTCATGCCCAACGTCACGCCGCTGGAATTTCGGCGGCTGTACGAGGTATATCCTGGAAGCATCGCCCTGCATGCACCGGAGGACGGCGGGCTTTCCGAGCTTACACAGGTTCTTGCGGCTCTCGGCAGGCACGTCTCCAACTCATGCGGGCACAGCCCGAAGGCCGCGCGGAAGGGGCTCGATTAAGCCGCCGGACATTCGGCACAGTGCGCATTGGCAAAGCGAGCCCACTCCTTGGAAGGGTAGGGGGGTGGGGTATGGGCCGACTCCGCCCCATGCTCCCGGGGGTAGGCTCCTCGTTGGAAGTAGCCCTCCCCCGGCAAGCCGCCCGCCTCGTCCTATGGATAACAGGTCAATGACGACTAGACTGGAGGTGGTTATCCCGTGACAGTGACTGATTACGATTTCATCCCGTACGGCGAGATCGAGCGCCTCCTCAAGGACTCGACCGAGCCGGATCCTCGCGAGGTGCGTGACATCGCCGCGAAGGCGCGCGAGGCTAAAGGCATCTCCCCCGGTGAGGCAGCGAGGCTCCTCAACGTCAAGGACGAGGATTCCCTCGACGTTCTGTACGAGGCAGCCCGCGACGTCAAGGAACGGATATATGGAAAGCGCCTGGTGATCTTCGCGCCTCTCTATTTCTCCGACTTCTGCGTGAACAACTGTGCGTATTGCGGTTACCGCCGCGACAACCGGTTCGCTCGGCGCAGGCTCACGATGGAGGAGGTCGCCGAGGAAGTCAGAGCGCTCGAAGCCATGGGGCATAAGAGATTGGCCCTCGAGTGCGGAGAGGACCCGGCACACTGCCCGATCGATTACATCGAAGACGTGATCCACACCATATACTCGACGAGGAACGGCAACGGGAGCATCCGTCGCGTAAACGTGAACGTGGCCGCTACCACTGTGGAGGACTACAAGCGTCTCAAGGAGGCCAAGATCGGAACGTACGTCCTCTTCCAGGAAACGTACCACCGGCCGACGTACGCGGCGATGCACCCGTCCGGGCCGAAAGCGGACTACCATTGGCACCTCGGAGCCATGGATCGGGCCATGGAGGCGGGCATCGACGATGTGGGCATCGGTGTCCTCTTCGGACTGTACGATTATAGGTTCGAGGTCCTCGGGTTGCTCTATCACGCAGCCCACCTCGACTCGGCGTTCGGCGTCGGCCCGCACACCATATCAGTCCCGCGGCTTAGGCAGGCGCGCGGCGTCGCGCTGGACACGTTCCCGCACCTCGTGAGCGACAGGGACTTCAAGAAGCTCGTGGCGATCCTGCGCCTTGCGGTCCCTTACACCGGGATGATCCTCTCCACTCGCGAGCGGCCGGGGTTCCGCGACGAGGTCTTCGCCGTGGGCATCTCACAGATCAGCGCGGGCTCGCGCACGGGAGTGGGAGCTTACAGAAAGGAGAGCCCAGGCGACCCCGACGGATCGTTTGCCGGCCCCTGCGCCGCGACCGCGGGCCAGGCCCCGGCCACGACCTTGTCCGCTGCTGAGAGCGACGGGGGGGACAGTCCGCAGTTCACCGTGGACGACCACAGAAGCCCGGACGAGATAATCGCAAGCCTCGCCAGGTCCGGGTACATCCCCAGCTACTGCACGGCCTGCTATAGGCAGGGGCGCACGGGGGACAGGTTCATGCAGTTCGCGAAGAGCGGCGCGATCCAGAACCTCTGCCAACCCAACGCCATCTTGACGTTCAAAGAGTATCTCCTGGACTATGCGTCAGACGGCACCAAGAGGGTGGGCGAGGAGGCCATAAGGCGTCATCTCGAGATGATCCCATCGCCGATCATCCGCGAGGAGACCGCTTCGCGCCTCCGAAGACTGGAGCAGGGGGAACGTGATCTGTACTTCTGATGCTTCTTAAGGGAAGGGCGGCCGTGTAGGAGGGTTGGGAATGCAGTCCACTCCACGCAGCAACAGGCTGCACATTGCGATCCTCGGTCGGCGCAACGCGGGCAAGTCAAGCCTGATAAACGCGCTTACCAACCAGGACATCGCCTTGGTGTCTGACGTCCCCGGGACGACCACAGACCCCGTGTACAAGGCCATGGAGATCCTCCCTGTCGGACCCGTCGTCATCATCGACACGGCCGGAATAGACGACTCGGGGCAGCTCGGCGAAATGCGGGTGCAAAGGACGAAACGGGTCCTGGCGAAAGCGGACCTCGCCATACTGGTAGTAGACGTCACTCGAGGCGTGGGAGACTACGAACGATCCATCCTGGCAGAGGCCCGCGAGCGAGGCGTGCCGGTGATCGGGGTAGCCAACAAGACGGATCTCATAGGCCCGGCCGCGGAGCGCGACCGCCGGCCCGCCGGCGAAAGCGCTGTTCTGCCGGAGAGCGCGGCTCGCCTCGGCGCCCTGGAAGCGCAACTGGGAATCAGCCTCGTGCCGGTCAGCTCCAAGACTGGGCAGGGTCTCGGCTCTCTCAAGGACCGCATCGTCCGCGAGGCTCCCAAGTACTGGGAGGGTCCTCCCGTGATCGGAGATCTCGTGCGCCCCGGGGATACTGTAGTGCTTGTGGTGCCCGTCGACATCGAGGCTCCGAAGGGGCGTCTCATTCTTCCGCAGGTGCAAACGCTTCGGGACCTCCTGGACAACGACGCTCGAGCGGTGGTAGTGAAGGAAAACGCGGTCCGGGAGACTATCGAAGGCCTCCGGTCACGCCCGGCTCTGGTCGTCACCGACTCGCAGGCGTTCGGGATCGTGTCAGAGCAAGTTCCGAGGGATGTCCCGCTCACGTCGTTCTCGATACTCTTCGCTCGCCACAAGGGCGACCTTTCCGCGCTCGTCGAGGGAGCGCGCCGCGTCGCAAAGCTCGAACCAGGCGCGCGGGTTCTCATCGCCGAGGCATGCACTCACCACCCGATAGGGGACGACATAGGAAGGGTCAAGATCCCAGCCTGGCTGGAACAAGAGGTCGGCGGAAAGTTGCGGTTCTCGTGGGCATCCGGCGCCAGCTTCCCAGAGGACCTCGCACGCTTCGACCTCGTCGTTCACTGCGGAGGCTGTATGATCAACAGGGCGGAGATGCTGCACCGCCTAGCAATGGTGAAGAGAGCGGGGGTGCCCGTGGTGAACTACGGAGTCCTGATCGCCTGCCTCCACGGCATCCTCGACAGGGCTCTCGAGCCGTTTGTCGCCGCAGGGGTCCTCGGCGCTGGGGAGGCGAACACGTCCCCGCTGAGCTGCAGGCGCCGTGCTTCCGGCGGCCAACCTGAAGCCGAACCGAAGTGACGCATATCGGCCCGGGCACGAGCGCAGGCTAACGGCCGGGAAGCCCAGACGTGCCCCGGGGCGGACCGGGGGACGACGCGAGCAAACGACTGGGAGGGAAGCCGAGGGGCCCCAAGCCGCGGCGCTGCGAGTTGTCGAAGAAGGTCAAGGTTCTGCACGTGGTGGGACCTTCGAGAGGCGGGATGAGGACCCACCTCTCCAACCTGATAGAGGTCATCGATCGCAGCACGTTCTACATCGTGGTGGCGTGTCCCGAGGACGCTGCGATCTCGGCATGCCTCGAGCGGTGCCGGTGGAAGCACGAGCCCTTCTCCGTGCCCGAAGGACTGTCTCATCCGCGGGACGCTGCGAAGGTGATCGCGCTCGCTCGCCTCATCCGCCGCGTGGAGCCTGAGATATGCCATTTCCACGGGTTCAAGGCCGCAGCTCTTGGCAGGGCAGCAGCACGGGTTCTCGAGCGTGTCCGCGCCTTCCATCGCCCGGGGACGGACCTCGCGCATTCCGCAAGAGGCGGGTACAGGCCCGCCGTCGTGTACACCGTGCACAACTCAGTTCTTGCGAGGGCCCGCGGCAGCCCGCAGGGGCGTCTTTGCGCGTACCTGGAGCGCGCTCTTGCGCCGGTCACCGACCGCGTCATCACCGTATCGGCGGCGCTTCGAGACGAGTACGCCTCCATCCCGGGGCTCGGTCCGCACAAAGTGAGGCACATACCCAACGGCGTGGCGCTCGACCGCTTCGGCGGAGGCCATCAAGGGGGGGTGAGCTTCCCCGAAGCGAAGGCGGGAGCGCGGAGTGCGCTTGGCTGCCGGACGGACGCGGTCCTCATCGGCACAGCCGCACGGCTCATTCCCGACAAGGGCGTGGGAGTGCTCGTCCACGCGCTCGCGCGCCTTAGGAGGTGGGGCCTTCGCCCCATGGCTCTCATTGCCGGAGACGGGCCGGCCAGGCGCGATCTTGAAGCGCTCGCAGCGAGACTAGGAGTGGCAAACCAGTTACGGTTCCTGGGATTCGTGGAGGACATGGCGCGCTTCTACGCCGCCATCGATGTGTTCGTGCTTCCGAGTCTGTCTGAGGGCATGCCGCTATCGCTCCTCGAAGCCATGGCCGCTGGGGTTCCGGTGGTGGCCACACGCACCCCAGGGACTGAGGAAGTGGTAGCGCCGGGGATGGGATGGCTCGCCGCGCCTGGTGATGACCTTGGGCTGGCAGTCTGTCTGAAGGAGTGCTTACTTCATCCGTGGGAAGCCGATCAAATGGCCGCGTGCGCGCGAGCTGAGGTGCGGCAGCGCTTCTCGATAGAGGGCATGGTCCGGGCGACTCAGGAGGTGTACATCGAGGCGCTGTCAGACAGGACGAGGCCGTTGCGGGACGGCCCGCGGTAGCGGGATCATGAGAGTCGGGAAGCCGAGACGACGACGTCGCAAGCGGAGGTCGCCGTGACTCCGGGACAAGGTCGACAGACTGTGTATCGAGCGTTCGCTGGACAAGGAGTGAGCCGCGGGTGTTCGCACCCCTTCGTGTTCCGCGGCCTCACGGTTCTCGCGCTCGTCTTGGGGCTCCTCGTCCCCGGTCGGGCGTCCACAGCATCCCGGACTTGTGCCCTGGCCGCGCCGGGCGCGGGGGCGCGGGACCGCAAGGTGGTCCTCGTTCTGATCGACGCTCTCACGATCGAGGACATAGACCGGGCTCTCGTGCCCAACATACGGAAGCTCGCGTCAAGCGGCGCGATCGGCCTCATGAGCGCGCGCACCGCGAGAACCTTGCAGGACGAGCACACATACGTGACGCTCGGCTCAGGGACGAGGGCGCAGGGCCCGCCAGAGACGGCGAGCGCCTTCAACTTCGACGAAGTGGTGGAAGGCTCGCCCGCGGGCGCAACGTTCGCGCGAAACACGGGAGTGAAGGCGCCGCCTGGAAGCGTGATCCATCCGTACATGGCCCTCATCATACGAGCCAACTCAAGCTCGAGCTACCGCATAGTCCCCGGAGCCCTGGGTGAGGCGCTCGGAAGAGCGGGAAAGAGGACCGCCGTCTTCGGGAATTCCGACACGCCGGGGCGCCCGGGACGCTGCGCGGCTGCGGTCGCCATGGACTCCCGGGGCGTGGTCGACATGGGCGACGTCGGTCAGGGCACGGTCGTCCGAAGAGACGACTTCCCGGGTGGGATCGCGACCAACACCGGACTCCTCGCCGCGCTCGTGGCTGAAGCGGTGACGACGGGAGAGGCGGATCTCGTGGTGGTCGAGTCAGGGGACTGTGCGAGAGTGGAGCGGTACCTGGAGGCCGGACTCCTCACGGACGCGGCATATGAGCGTGCGCGCCGCGTCGCGCTCTCGTCAGCTGACTCTCTAGTCGGTCACCTCATTGAATCGCTGGACCTCTCTGTCACCACCCTCCTTGTCCTGACGCCGACGCCAAGTGCGAGGGAGGTCGCGTCGGGCCGCAGCCTCGCACCGCTCGTCGCGGCCGGAGCCGGCTTCACGCCCGCACCGGGATCAGAGGGGGCGCTCTTGACCTCCGCCACGACGAGGCGGGACGGCCTCGTAGCGAACATAGACGTGGCGGCATCCGTAGTCTCGTGGCTGGGCGCAGCCGCGCCTACCTGGATCCTCGGCACGCCAATGCACGCCGTGCCGAGCCGCGCGCCCATGTTGCGCTTGGAGTCCATGCACGACGAGATCGCGTCTACGTCTCTCATGAGAGCGCCGCTCCTCAAGACCTTCGTGGGCCTTCAAATCGCGGCAACCCTTGCATCCCTCGGCATCGTCGTCGCAGCGATCGCGAGGCGTGCCACCCAAAGGCGTTCCAGCGTGTTCCTCGAGTCGGGTGGGTCCGATACACGCACTACGCCCGCGAGCGCGCCTCGGATCGCGAGGATCATGTGGGCGTTTCTCCTCGCTCTGGGAGCCGTGCCTCTCGCCATGCTGGTCATTCCCCTCGCGCGTCCGGCAACCACAGGCTCCGCTGCTGCGGTGCTCGCGACGATCGTGCTCGCTGTGTGCCTCGCGGCGAGCATCGCTTTCGGCCGCGCCTCGGCTCTTGGAGCGTTTGCGGGGATCTACCTGCTCACCGCTCTCGCCGTCACATGCGACATCCTGTTTGGAGCCAAGCTGATGCGACGGTCGGTGCTGGGCTATGACCCCATTGGGGGCGCAAGGTTCTACGGCATAGGAAATGAGTACATGGGTGTGCTCATCGGGTCGCTCATCACGGGAAGCGGTCTCGTTCTCGATTGGATGAGTTCTCGCGCCGTCCCACAGAGGACGCGCGACGCAGTCGTCTCTGGGATCGGGGTCACTTTCGCAGCGGTCCTTTTCGTGATCGGCTCGCCCTCTCTCGGAGCTAACATGGGGGGCACGCTCGCGGCTGTCGTGGGATTCGGCGCGGCCTACCCGCTGTACCTGGGGAGGAAGGTGAGGAGCCGGGAATTGGCCGTCTTGGCAGCGCTGGCAGTGTCGATTGTGGCGGGGATCGCCGCAATCGACGCCGTGAGGGCGGGTGGCCCGGTGTCGCACTGGGGCCGGACCGTGCTCGCCGTGCTCGCGGACGGTCCCGCAACACTGG
Source organism: Bacillota bacterium (assembly GCA_024653485.1). Classification (NCBI taxonomy): domain Bacteria; kingdom Bacillati; phylum Bacillota; species Bacillota bacterium. The sequence continues at coordinate 32,401 of JANLFY010000016.1, forward strand.
CGGACGTTGTCCGGCGCAAGGCAGCGATGAACCTCAAACTCATACGCTACACCATCTGGACGCGGGCGCTATTCGCGTTCCTTGCCGCACTGATCCTTCTCCGCGTGCGGCGGGTGGGACCGGTCGGCAAGCTCACCGACTCCCATCGCGGGCTCGCCTCCTCACTCGACGCAAGCCTCGCCGGGGCGGCCGCGGCCATGGTAGCCAATGACTCGGGAGTGGTGGCGGCGGCGCTGCTCATGCTCTATCCGTGCCTTGTCGCGCTGTACCTCGCTGTCTCGGAAACGGAGGCGGAAGCGACACCCCGTGACGGCTAGACCGCGCAGCGTGCCCGCGTGGTCCCATGTACGACCACCTCCAACAGCACCCTGATACCCGCATCCGAAGCACTTCCATTTCCCGCCGTGCTGTGGTATTCTCTGGATAGACGCTGTCCGGGCGGGGTGATGAAGCATGCTCCGGTGCCTCCACCTGGCCGACCTGCACCTCGGCTGGTCCCCATCTGATCTTCCTGACGACAAGGCCGGGGCGCGGCGACAGGAACGCGACCTCCTCCTGAAAAGGGCGGTCGACTTCGCGCTCGAGCCCGCCAACAGGATCGGCATGGTCATCATCGCTGGCGACCTCTTCGAGTCCCACAGGCCGGACCCTGCCGTGGTCGAGGAAGCGGTCCGACAGCTTGAACGCCTGGTTCGGGCGGGCGTGTTCCTCTTGACCGTTCCCGGAAACCATGACGAGATAACATATCATGACTCGGTGTTCAGAAGGCTTGGCGGTTCTTGGCCTGGCGTGCTCGTGCGTAACCCCATGCCTGAGTTGGTTGCCTCAGAAAGCGTCAAGGGCGTGCCTGTCCACGTGTACTCCCTGGCCTATACAGGAGGGCTCACACGGGTCAGCGAGCTCGCCACTCTTCCGAGCGCGCAAGGACCCGGGGTGAACATCGGGGTTTTCCACTGCTCCCTGGGCTGGGGGACCTCCGACAGAAGCCTGCCGATACCGCCGGGCGCTCTGGAGGCCGCGGGGTACACGTACGCGGCTCTCGGGCACGTCCACAGGCACGAAAGGGCGAGACTCGGAGGGAGGGGGCTGGCTGTATACCCGGGTATGGTGGAGGCCAAGGGGTTTGACGATCCTGGAACCGGAGAGCTCACTGTGGTCGACTTCACCGACACCGGCACGGGTTGGACCGCGTCGGTGAAAACCTCGCATGTTCCTGCGCGAAAGTACGTCTCGGTTGAGATCGAGGCCTCAGCCAGCCGGTCGTATGACGAGCTGGTAGATGCGTGCCGTGTGGAGGCCGGGGCCGACCAAGACGCTCTCGTCAGAATCGAGCTCAAGGGCGTGCCGCCGTTTGCCGTGGACGCGGATGCCCTGGCGAGGTCGCTTTCGAGGGAGTATTTCTTCGTCGAGGTGGTCGATGACACCTCGTTCTTCAACGCCGGCGTAGGAAGCCTGTACGCTTCGGAGCCAACAATCCGGGGGCACTTCGTGAAAAGGCTCATGGCACGGCTTGAGCAGGCGCGCGAAGAGCGTGAAAAGCGTGTCCTGGAGCTCGCGCTGCGCAAGGGTCTGGCGGCTTTTGGGGCTGGCGAAGGGGGTGACGAGCGGTGAAGGAGGTGTCGCTCAGGAAGCTGTCCCTCGCCGGCTTCGGTCCGTACCGCGACAGGGTGGAGGCCGTGTTCGGCCCGGGCGTCAACGCGCTGGTCGCGCCCAACGAGCGCGGCAAGTCCTCGTTGGTCAGCGGGCTTCTCGCGACCATATTCGGCCTGCCGGCGAAGAACGACCCTTCCGTGTTCGGGCAAGCCCGCTTCAGAAACTGGGACGGCCCTCGGCGTTTTGAGGGAGAGGTCGAGTTCGAGTCGGACGGGGGCGTGTACAGGATCCACCGGGATTTTGACACGCACAAGGTGTCCCTGGCGAAGCTGGAGAACGGGCGGTACATAGCTCTCGTGATGGGTGAGCACAACCCCGGAGCCACGAGGAAGCCGAATGAGGCCTATGAAAGAAGCCTGGCGGAACTCATCGGAATCTCCTCGCGTGAGCTCTTCGAACGCACTTTCTGCGTCACCCAGCCCATCCCGGAAGCGAAACACCTTGATGAGAAGGTTCAGGAACTCCTCTCAGGCGCAGGGGGAGGGTTCGCACGAGCGCTGGAACGGCTCGTCAACGAGCTCTCGGCACAGACCAAGACCACCGGGGAACGAAAGGTGACCTCCCGGAACCAAACGAAAGACCGCGTTCTCGAGGAGCTGACCTCACGCATTCAGGCGCTCGAGTCGGAGCTCGATGCCTCCCGTCGAGCGGTTGACTCGTTGCAGCCCGTTTTGAGAAGGCTCAACGACATCGAGCGCGAGCTCGCGGAGGCCAGGAAGACCCTGGCATCCAAGGAGACCATCGTGAAGGCATGGTCTGAGTGGAGGCGGCTCGCCACTGAATACCGCAGGGCAACGAAGGACCAGACGAGTCTCGAGGCGGCGCTCGAGAAGGCCAAGAGCCTCGACTCCGATATCGACGCCGAGAACAGAAGGGTGAGAGAAGGCTTCCCCGAGTTCGAAGGGGCGCCCCGCGAGACCGAACGAGCGTTGACTGAGCTCATTACCCTCAAGGCCAAACGGGGAGAGGCGGAAAGGGCGATCCTGGACGCAGAAGCAGCGGTGAGGCTGAAGCAGGGCGAGCTGGACCGGCTCAGGCAGGAGATTTCCACCCTCCGCGACTGGGGAGCGCTCGGTCCGGCGCCCGAAGCGGCAGCGCGCGGCGCGAGACGGAAGGCCGCCGAGATTGTTCAGAAGTGGCGGGTATTCCTCGATCACAATTCGGAGCTTGCCTCGTGCGAGGCGGAGCTCGCCGCGAGATTTCAGGTGTTCGCTGAGGCGAGCCCCGAGGAAATCGCTCTCCTCGCGAGCTACTCAGCCCGTCTTGTCGAGCTTGAGAGGGACATGGAGAGAACCCGCAGGGATCTCGAGACACTGCGCGAGCGGACGAGGGTCGTCGCGAACGTCCGGGAAGCATTCCAAAAGCGTTACGCGGGGATCGCAGCTCTCGGCCCAGGCGCTGCGGACACCATCCGGCAGATCCTGGGCGCCTTTCGCAGGGAGAAGAGGCTTCAGGGGGAGCTTGCGGAACGCAGGCGGTCAGTGGACATGCCCCGTGGTGCGCGCGCCGCGGCCGGCCTCGCGTCGGCTCTCGTGGCGTCCGTCGTCGCGTGGCTGTTGCTGGGAGGCTCCGCGACAAGAGTAAACACATGGATATCTCTGGTCGTGGCCGTCCTCTTCGGTCTCGCGGGATACGTGGTGTCGGGCGCCATCCACGCCCGCAGGGTCGCCGGCGAAAGGCTCGAAGCAACGAGGATAGAATCGGAGCTCGCACAGTGCCGCCGCGAACTTGCGCTCCTCGGCCAAGCCCTGGGCGACCTGGCCTCGAGCGACGAGGCGTCGCTCGGAGCCCTGCTCGAAAGGCTGGAGCAGCGCGAAGAGGAGGCAGCGGTGCTTGCGGAAAGCGAGGCCCTTCTCCCGTCTGATGAAGAGGCGGGGCGAATCCTGGAAGCTTTCGAACGAGCCAAGAAAGGCTACGATGAATTCGTAGCAAGGACAAGCAGGTTCTCTGAGAGCTTCAAGGATGTCGGCGCGGCATTCTCCGAGTGGAAGGCCATGCTGGACCGGAGGAGCCGCCTGGAAGGCCTCGTACGAGCTTTCGCGCGCGAGGCTTTCGGCTGCGAGCCCGAGGCCGCCGAGCACGCTTCACTGGCTGATCCCAAGGTCGGCGATGAGTGGAGAGAGCTTGCGCGATTCGTGTCCGTGGCCGCCTCGCCTGAGGACGCGGGCACTGTCGGCCAGCTCATTGCCTTCTTGGAAGGAGAGGGAAGCGACGCAGCCTGGTGGGAGCGAATGATAGCCGAGGCTGGACGCTACGAGGGTCTCCGCAAAGACATTCAGGCGGCACAAGCGACGATAGAAGCGGGGAAGGAGCACGTAGATGGCTTGAGGTCACGGGTCAAGGAGTTCGAGGCGAAGGAAGAACAGGTGTCTCGGCCGCTTCGCCCCTTGCTTGAGGCGTCTGGTGGCGACCCGGAGAGAGCGCAGAGGAGATGCGAGGAAAGACGCTCTCTCCTCGAGAAGATCGAGGCGATGAGAACGGCCCTTGCGACACTCCTCGAACAGCATGGCGCCTCATCTGTGGACGAGCTCCGCGAGAAAGGCACGAGCGCACGCAACAACGCAGCACAGTCTCTGGCGGAATGGAAGCGCCTCGTGAACGACAACCCGGGGCTTCCGGAGATCGATGAGGCTGGCGACGTGGAGAGAATAGAGGCCAGGTGGAGGGCTCTCAATGGCGAGGTCGAACGTCTCCGCGGGCACATCGCCACGCTCGAGAAGGAGAGGGGAGACCTCGCGGCGGAGCAAGGACGCCTCGAGGGGAGGTCCTCACTGAACATCGCCCAGGCGGAAGCGGAGCTGGCAGCGCTCAGGCGTAGGCGTGAAGAGGTAAGCGTGTTGGCGGACGCCCTCACAATCGCCTGTACTGAGCTCTCAGAGGCTGTCAAGGACTTCCAGGGATCGTACCGCACGCTCCTGCGGGACGTGGCTACGAAGCACTTCGAGGCGATAACGGGAGTGAGGGGTCGTGCGGTCGTGATCGACAGCGACTTTCGGATCCACGTCGAGGATGGTGGCGTGCCGTGCGACCTCGCTCAGTTGAGCAAGGGGGCCCAGGACCAGCTCTACATCGCCCTGAGACTGGCCGTGGCCGACCTTCTTGCCGAGGACTACCGTCTCCCCTTCATCTTCGACGACCCCTTCGCGGCGTGCGACAGTGCAAGACTCGCCAACCTGCGCGAGATCCTGCTGCGGATCGCCAAGGACCGGCAGATCCTGGTCCTGTCGCACCTCGAGCCGGTCGCAGGTTGGGGAAAATCGGTGGACGTCCGCGAATACGGAATGAGGGCAGTTTAGGGTGGTCGATTGCCGGCCTGCGGTCGTGGGCACGGCATCGGGCCTCACCCCGCATGTCATCGCTGCAGTAACCCGGCGAGGTCTCCTAGCCTTCTCAAGCAGGGTTTTGAGGACAGCTAGCGTATATTCATAAAGGCGGGTATGCGTAAGGCGGGTATGCGTGAAGGCGGGTATTCGTGCAGATTTCACCCGCGGCCTTTCGCTTGTTGAGATGTCTTCGGCTTTCGTGCCCCCAGTGCCATCGGTGCCATCGATGAATAGAAGGGACGGCAGTTTCCCATGCAGGACCGGGTGAGCATCCGCGGAGCGCAACGCACACGTGTCATCGGCTTTTGCATGGCTTTCGCCGCAGCCGTCATCTGGGGGACCCTAGGCATATTCGCGAAGTTCATATACGTCTACGACCTCGAGCCCGTTGTGCTTGTGAGCCTCCGAGGTTCCATCGCTTTTGTCACGCTTTTCATCATCCTAGCCGCGCGAGATCGCTGCAAGCTACGAGTGCCGCGCCAAGACCTGTGGTTCTTCGTCGCCTTCGGTCTAGTGGGGGTGACGCTCAACCACATGTCCTATTTCGAGGCGCTCAAACGCACGACGGCCACGACGGCGGTCATCCTACTGTACACGGCGCCGGTCTACGTGACGCTTGGCGCGGCGGCGTTCTTCGGGGAGAGTCTTACGCTCACGAAGATCGCCGCCCTCGTGGTCACGTTCGGCGGATGCTTCCTCGTGGCTGGCGGATACGAGCCAAAGCTCCTAGCCCTGAACCCCACGGGGGTCTTGTTCGGCCTCACTGCCGCGATTGCGTACGCGTCGTACACGCTCATGAGCAAGCGAGCTCTCGAGAGACATTCCTCATGGACTTCGGTGCTGTGGGCGTTCGGCTTCGGAAGCCTGTTTCTTCTGTGTTTGGCAGGAGGACGAATCGCGAAGGTTGCCTCGCTCCCACTGCGGGCGTGGTTGCTCATCCTGGGCCTTGCATGGGGGCCTACGCTCGCAGCCTACTGGTTGCACATGGAGGCACTGACTCGGATCGAGGCGAGCCACGCCGGAATAGTCTGCATGGCTGAGCCAGCCGCCACGGCCCTCCTGTCTTACGTGCTGCTGGGCGAGAGGATGACACCATGGAAGCTACTGGGTGCAGCGCTTGTGCTCGTCGGGGTGCTCATCCTGCAAGTCCAATCCATCGGTGATAGCAGCGCCCGTGGACGCCGGTCTGGAACGTCCGAGCGCGAGGAGGTGAACGCGGGGCACGGAACCGGGTGAGAAGGCACGGTGAGATGAGATGAGATGAGATGAGATGAGATGAGATGAAAGAAGCCTCGCTAGGCTGTATGCTACTGCTGAAAACGGAGGTGCGAAGAAGTGAGAAAGTCGGTTTCCTGGTTGCTGCTCGCTGTGACGTGCCTGCTGGTGGGCATCGCGGGGCCGGCCGCGCTTGGCGCGGAGCCTATCAAGATAGGGCTGCACGCGCCGCTCACGGGGTTCGCGGCTGCTGACGGGCTCAGCGTGAAACAATCGGTCGAGCTTGCCGTAAAGCAGGTGAATGAGGCTGGAGGCATCAACGGTCGGCCAATTCAGCTCGTGGTGTACGACGACAGGGCAGACGCCAAGGAAGCGGTCGCAGTCGCGTACAAGCTCATCGAGCAGGACAAGGTCGTCGCGGTGGTCGGTGGGTCTTACAGCGCTCCCATGCGGGCGGTCGCGCCCATCTACCAACAGGCAGGGATCCCCATGGTGGCCGGTTTCGCTGTTCATCCCGATATCACCCGAGCGGGAGACTTCGTGTTCAGGTGCGGGATGCTGGGGCCCATCGAAGGCGCTGCTGCGGGCGAGGTGGCAGGCAATATCCTCAAGGCGAAGACCGCCTGCCTCATGACGATGGACAATGACTTCGGCCGCGCCCTGGCCGAAGGTTTCCGCAAGCGCGCCGGCGAACTGGGTGTCAAGATCCTCTGGGAGAGCCTTTACCCCCTCGGCGAACAGGACTTCACGCCGTACATCACTCGACTGAAGCAACTCGGCCCGGATGTCGTCTTTGCGAGCGGATACTACAACGAAGCCGCTCAGTTCTGCAAGCAAGCGAAGGAACTGGGGCTCAAGGCTCAAATCCTGGGCGAAGAGGGTTTCGATTCACCGAAATTCATCGAGATCGCTGGAAAGGCGTCTGAGGGCGTGATCATCGTAACCAACCTCAACAGGGACGACACGAGGCCCGTGGCCAGGGCGTTCATCGAGGACTACAGGAAGCTCTACAAGATGGAACCCGACATGGTGGGCGCGTCCAACTTCGACGCCCTTCTGGTGATAGCCGATGCACTCCGACGGGCGGGCTCCACAGATCCCAAGGCGATTCGCGATGCGATCGCCACGACAGCGAACCTCAACGGCGCGACTGGCGTGATCCGCAGCTTCAACAAGCTGGGTGAATCGATGAAGCCCATTCAGGTTCAGGTGGTGAAGGAGGGTCGTTTCCGTTACTTTGCGGAGGTAAGCGATCCTGCTATCATAACCCCTCCGGAGAAGTGAGAGCAAGCACGACACACGGGTCGAAGACATAGCAACCGGGCAAGCGGGGGCGAGGTCCGTCCGGAGAACCGAAAGGTACGGCGCCCGGGCGGGCATCGCCCCCACGCAGTAGGAGTGATGGGAGGTTGTTCTGGCAACAACTCGCAAACGGCGTAACCATGGGGGGCATCTATGCTCTCATTACCCTTGGGCTAACGATGGTTTACGGTGTCCTGCGTATCCTCCACATCTCCCACGCAGGGGTTTTCGCGTTGGGAGCGTATGCCGGTGTCGTGGCGCTCTCGCTATCCGGAAACCTGGTCGTCATCACGCTCATCGCCATGGCGGTCTGCGGACTGGTGGGCATGTTAATGCAGAGGTGGGTGTACCGGCCGCTCATGGGGTCGTCGCGCATCGTTCCGCTGATAGCGTCCATCGGAATGTTCATACTCATGGAGGATCTATTCAGGCTTGCGGCTGGTCCCTACGTGCTTCCGCTCCCGGCCGAGGTGCCCTTTGGATTGGACCAGATAACCACGTCGTTCGTCACAGGCAACCAACTGATCGTGCTGTCGGGCGCGGTGGGGCTGCTCATCCTTACGTGGCTGGTCATCAACCATACCCGGCTCGGTCTTGCGTGGAAGGCCACGGAGCAGGATTTCGAGACAGCAGCCTCGTGTGGGATCAACGTAGACCAGGCAGTGGCGATGAACTTCCTTCTGGGCTCCGCGATAGCCGGGGCTGCCGGGGTCCTAGTGGGGTTCTACTATAACTCGGTGTCCCCCACCATGGGGAGCGTCCCGGCGTACAAGGCGATGGCCATCGCCGTGCTCGGAGGTCTCGGGAACGTGTGGGGGACCGTGGTGGCGTCCGTTCTCCTCGGAGTCACCGAGGCGTTTCTCGTGACTTCGCCTGTAGGACTACTCCTGCCTCGCGACTCCATCGCGTTCGTGGCGTTGATCCTGGTCCTCCTCTTCAGGCCGTACGGCCTCTTCGGGCGGAGGTGACGCGCTATGGGACTGTACCAGGTGACAATTGCGATCACTTTGGGCATATACCTCATCCTCACCATGGGGCTGAACATCATCACAGGGTACACGGGGCAAGTCTCCCTGGGGCACGCGGCATTCTTCGGGGCGGGCGCATACGCTTCAGCCATTTTGTCCGTGAGGTATGGCCTCCCGTTCTGGGGAGCCCTTCCGCTCGCCGTTGTCGCGACCGCTCTGATGGGGGCGGTGTTGGGGACGGTGAGCACCAGGTTACGCGAGGACTCTCTCGCAATCACAACCATCGGCGTGAATTTCGTGGTGGTGTCGGTGTTCAAGTATTCGTCGTTCTTTGGCGGCGCTCTCGGCATAGGCAACATCAGGTACCCTTCGCTGTTCGGCCGGGTGCTCACAAAGCCGGAGTACCTTCTGGTGGTGGCGGCGTGCGTGGCTCTTGGCATGTGGTTTGACAGACGCCTCGTAAAGTCGTGGCTCGGTCTAGCGCTCAGGGCGGTGGGCCAGGACGAGGCGGCCGCGCAGTCACTGGGCGTGGACAGCCCACGTTTCAAGATAATCGCATTCATAATCGGCACGGCGTACGCCGGAGCGGCGGGCTCTCTCTACGCCCACTTCATGACGTTCATAAGCCCTCAGGACTTCGGGTTTCCGGTATCGATAAGCATCATCTCGATGGCGGTCTTCGGAGGGCTGGGAACGCTGCGCGGCGCCATCCTCGGCTCGTGTGCCCTTGGGCTTGCCCCAGAGGTATTTCGCCCACTCGTGGACTACAGGAACCTGATGTATGGTGCCCTGCTTCTCCTCATGATGCGCTTTCAGCCGCAGGGCCTCATAGGCGACGGAAGCCCCCTCTGGGAGCGGTTGCGTTCACTCATTGCCGGGGGAAGTACCACGAGTAGGGTAGGGGAGGGCGGTGCGCGACATGAGTCACGGCGCTAATCATAGCTCAAGTGCGGGGGAGGCCCAGAAGACCAATATCCTCGAAGTTCGCAACGTCAGCAAGCAGTTCCATGGGGTACGCGCCCTTCAAGGAGTCACTCTATCAGTGCGGCAAGGCCAGGTTTTCGGCATAGTGGGGCCTAACGGCGCAGGGAAGACCACGCTCTTCAATATCGTGTGTGGCGTGTACCCCCCGACGGACGGTCTAGTGCTCTTTCAGGGGAGGGACATCACCCGGCTGGGCTCTGCGCGCGTCGCCAGACTGGGCGTGGCGCGCACCTTCCAAATCGTCCGATCGTTCCCGCGCATGACAGTGCTGGAGAACGTGGTGGTGGGATGCGGCCACAGAGTGTACAGCACCCTCTCGGGGCTCGTTGGCACATACGCCCGAAGAGAGATCGAGGACAAAGCTCTTGCCCTCCTAAGGCTCGTGGGGCTCGAGCAGGCAGCGAGCACGCCGGCGGGAAAACTCCCCGTCGCAATGCAACGGCATATGGAAGTGGCGAGAGCGCTCGCGCTGGATCCTTGTATGCTCCTTCTCGATGAACCCTGTGCGGGGCTTACTTTCACAGAGTCAGAGGATTTGGTCGAGCTCGTGAGGAGGGTAAGGGACAACGGGGTGACGGTGTTGATAGTTGAGCACAACATGGGCGTCGTGATGAGCCTGTGCGACGAGATCGCGGTGCTGGACTTCGGGGTCAAGATAGCTCAAGGGTCTCCCGCCGAGATCTCATCCAACCCCCGCGTCATCGAGGCGTATCTCGGGAGGGAGGCGTGACAATGCTTACTGTCGAGGGGCTCACCATCCGTTACGGCGATATGGAGGTCGTACACGGCGTGTCCTTCGAAGTGGGTCAACGGGACAGCGTTGCCATAATTGGGGCGAATGGGTCGGGCAAGACCACGCTCCTCCGCACGCTTATGGGGCTCCACCGGGATTTCGACGGGCGCATCACGTTCATGGGACGCGACATAGGACGGATTTCCCCGTGGGCGAGGGCATGCCTGGGCATGGCGATGGTGCCTGAGGGAAGGCGAGTCTTTCCCGACCTCTCTGTCGAGCAGAACCTCCTCATCGGAGCGTACTCGCGGCAGGACAGGTCCGCGGTGCGCGCGTCCCTGGACGAGGTGTACAGCCTTTTCCCTGTGCTACGTGAGCGCAGGAACCAGGTGGGCAAGACCCTGAGCGGGGGAGAACAGCAGATGCTCGCGATAGGCAGGGCCCTCATGGCGAAGCCCAGGTTGCTCATGGTGGACGAGGTGTCAACGGGGCTCATGCCGATCTTCGTGGACAAGGCTTTCCACGTGCTGAAGAGCCTGGTCGACCAGGGAGTGAGCGTCCTCCTCGTGGAACAGAACGCGAGAAAGGCTCTGGCGGCCATGGCGAGGGGCTACGTTCTGGAAACCGGACGGATCGTGCTATCTGGTCCCGCAGCGGAACTCGCAGCGAACGCAAATGTGCGGAAAGCTTACCTCGGGGCGTAAGGGGGCACAAAAAGAAAATGGTCGGGGCAGGCGGACTTGAACCGCCGACCTCTTAGTCCCGAACCAAGCGCGCTACCAACCTGCGCCATGCCCCGACCGAACGTCGTAACCGGTTGCTTCACGCATAGTATACTAGAACCACGGCAACATGTCAAACGCGGGATCTTACACAAGACGCCGCTATCCAGGGAGTAGGTGAGGACGGGTGCCAGAAAGCGGGCGGCAGCAGCCGCTTCCCATCTTCGATGACACGCGCGCAAGAGCAGAGGGACTCTCAGCCCCACCAGGTGAGCTCGAAGAGAAGATGGCGGACGGCGACACACAGACCAGACAGCCCGCCCTTAGGCCGGAAAACGACGGTGTCGCACCCTACGAGCCCTCTCCGGACCTCGAGGCTCTGGAGAGGACCTGCAAGACGTGCAGGAAGTGCAACCTGCGAGCGGGCTGCAGACAAGTCGTTTTCGGCGAGGGCAACCCCCATGCCAGGCTCATGTTCGTGGGCGAGGGTCCGGGACAACAGGAAGACATCCAGGGTAGGCCCTTCGTCGGAGCTGCAGGTCAGCTCCTGGACAAGATCCTCGCCGCTGTAGGCATCAAGCGAGAGGATGTCTACATAGCGAACGTGGTCAAGTGCCGCCCGCCGGGAAACCGCCTTCCCACCTCGGAAGAAGCTCAAGCGTGCCTGCCTCACCTCATCGCTCAGATCCGGGCGATAAGACCGAAGATCGTCGTGTGTCTCGGCGCGCTCGCGACTCAAACGCTCATCGACAAGGGAGCACGCATAACGAGAGCAAGGGGAAACTGGTTCCGCAAGGACGGCATCTTATACATGCCCACGTTCCATCCTGCCGCGCTCCTTCGTGACGAGACGAAGAAGCGACCGGTATGGGAGGATATGAAGAAAGTCAAGGAGATGCTCGACCGCCTCGAGGGGAAGTTGCGCAACTCTCCCGGTAATGATTGACCACCCCGGCGAATAATCTAGTGGCGGAGGGCGTTCCATCCCTCAGCTGTCAGCGTTTCCGGGGGGTCATGACATGGCTCCGGACAGAACGAGCAAGGGCAAGCCCGAGAAGGGACGACCCGACAAGAGTGCCGGCACGGAGCGGTCGGAGTGCGGATGGTTCCTGGCGGTCGTGATGGGTCTGGCAGCCTCCTTCATAGCGGTGATCGCCGTGTTCCTCGCGGTCGCGACCTACGACTACATGGTGTCGGCCGAGGTGGCTCGCCTCGGCACGCTGGCGTCGGTCGGAAGCTATGTTGCCACGGCCGTGGGAGGCATGGTGGCGGGCAGGAAGTCTGGGAGGCGCGGCCTCGTTCATGGAGGCTTGGTGGGCTTGCTGTTTGCCGCATCAATCCTCATCGCGGGCGCGGGAGGCCCCGCGAGCGTTCCGCTGACCGCCGCTACACTCAAGAGACTTCTCTTCTCGGCGATCGCTGGAAGCATCGGTGGAATGCTGGGCGTCGCCTCCACGTGAAACAGAACGCGCCCGACAGATCCTGGAGGTCCGACCGGGTATCCGCCGACCCTTCTGCTTTCGTTCCCCTCTTGTACCGTGGACATCCCGCCCGCCTGTGAGCGCCTCACGCGCTGGATTCGTGAGCATGGACGCCATCGCAGGCGCGTCACCGTTCGCATGCTCGATTCTGAGGACAATCGAGGGAGTGATAAGAGGCTGGAAGATGTGTTATAATACGACCAGAGGATGAAGCACCGAGAAGAGGGGGAGTCCGTCTTGAGCCAGTTCGGCGCAAAGGCGCAGGGGAGCGCCTTCGCTGTGGCGCCCGTGAGGGCCTGCGTCTGCGCTGGTTTACCCGTTCCCCGAGGACGCGAAGAGGTCCCCGGGGCCGGTGGCGACTCCCGTCAACAGAGAAGTGGCTGCGTGGGTGTGTGTGGCTGTGGGGTTTTCCGCGACATGCTTGTCGTCTTGGCTCTAGACGCTATAACCCGGCCGGGGCTTGCGAACGTTGATGCCCCGGCCGTTGCGTTTCCTGAGGTTCCGAAGGAGTGTCTAAGTCCCGTGTAGGGTTGCCAAGAGAATCCATACAGGAGGGGACATGGGTGATTCAACTGAACGCGGAGGACGTTATCAGGGGCCTCAAGAGACTCAAGAGCCTCGCTAAGCAGGACATCCTCATCAGCAGTCTTGCCCCCAACCCGGAAGCCTGGATCAAGATGGCTACAGCACGAAAGCAGAAATATGAGACGCTCATTGCCATGGTAGAGCAGTATGGCGTGCCGGGAGCGTGCGAGATCGCGTTGGAAGAATACGCGAGCCTGCCTGCGACGGACGGAGGAGACTCCGCTGACATCGATCCCCACACGAAGGGAGAAGAGCAAGCGCTAGAAGTCTTTTTCAAGACGATCGGCGTGGACGGTAGAGCCCTGAAGGATGCCAGGACTCGACGTAAAGGAGCAGGAGGGGTCCAGTAGGACCCCTCCGACTTCAATCGCCGAGTGGGGCTCGCGGCCTCGTGCACCCCATCGGACCTCTCGCGCGTCGATGAAGCTCCGGACCGTGAGCTAGCTAATGAAGCCTCCTCACGAGTCCGACGACCTTGCCCAGAATGACTACGTCTCGAACCATTATGGGATCCATGAACCTGTTCTCTGGCTGCAGGCGGATTCTCCCGGGTTCTCGGAAGAACCGCTTCACCGTCGCCTCATCTTCCAACAGAGCCACGACGATGTCTCCGTTGTCGGCGGTGTCCTGCTGTCTCACGATGACGAGATCTCCGTCCAGGATTCCGGCTTCGATCATACTATCCCCGCGCACCTTCAACATGAACAACCTTCCTTGCTCGCCGAAATCCTTTGGCAGGGGAAAGTAGTCTTCGATGTTCTCGACCGCCAGTATCGGCTGCCCCGCCGTTACGCGCCCCACTACAGGGACAGCATGGGCGGCGCCACGGCGGATCCCTCCTGACCCCGGAAGAACCTCGATGGCCCTCGGCTTGGTGGGGTCCCTTCGTATGTATCCTTTCTTCTCGAGTTGTGAGAGATGCCCGTGAACCGTGGACGTCGACCTTAGGCCCACCGCATGACCGATCTCCCGGACCGACGGCGGGTACCCGTGAAGGTCCGTCTGCTTCGTGATGAAGTCGAGGATCTGCTGCTGACGATGGGAAATCGAGAGAGACTTCTTGCGCGGCATCCTCCAAAACACCTCGCTCCGGGGTCTATAGCTTCTCTGATTGGCCTATCGGATTCTCCGAGTCAGATTATACCATAGGCCAACACGACGCGCAAACGATTGTTCGATCCTCAGCATGAATAGAAATGACAAAACCCCCTTGACGCAAACATATGTTCGTGATATGATCGGCCTGGCACTCGAACATATGTTTTCCAGATGATGAAGACGTTGGGGAGGTCGCACCATGTTGGGCAACACCGAAGCTCTCACGGCTGAGACAAGACGGCCGGCGCGCGCTGAAGTGGCCATCTTGCTCACCTGCGCCATCGTGGCGGCCGGCGCGCTGGGCATAGTTCTCAGGGCCGCTCGACCCCGCGGTGAAGCTGCACTGGCCCGGGCAACCCACACCGTCGAAGTGGTGGTGGCATCGGGCGACACTCTGTGGTCTATCGCACGGGAACATGTCGGCAGAGATGTCGACCTTCGGGCGGCCGTCGACGACATCGTGGCGAGGAACCGTCTCTCCAGCACGATCCTCCGGCCCGGCCAAGTGCTAGTCGTGGCGATCGACCCAAGAATGCGCTGTGTTGAGCCCCCACGTCAGTCAACGCGTCGCGCAAAGCATAACGTAGAGCTCGCTGCGGCCACAAGGTAGCGGCCGCAGCGCCTCGACATTGCACCACCCCCTTTCCCGTCCGTTTGGATCGCATAATATATCTTATGTCAACTTAATGAAGGGAACGGCTGTCCCCAGCGTTCCGCGCCTCGCTGCAGCCGCCAAACCGCAAGGCTAACGACACCCGTCAAGAGCCTCTTCGATCTCCTTCACCACGCGCGGGCTGGTCTCCGCGGAAAGCGCCTTCTCTAGGACGTGGACGGCGGCCGGTCCGCCTATCCTGCCGATTGCCCACGCCGCGTGGGCTCGCACGGGTTCGTGCGGATGGCTGATGAGGCTCGCCAGAGGCGCCAGTAGGCTAGGCTCCTTGGTGTTTCCAGCAGCGATGGCTGCGTCGGCCAAAATGCGGTTCTCTCTAGCGTAGTTCCTTCCAATGATGCATCGCATCTTCTCCAACCTCGTCCTGCGCTCCATCACGCCGTCTCCGAGGATCCCCGCAAGCGAAAAGAGCTCGAGAGCCTCCATTGAAGGTTCCACGGCGCGGCTCGACGCCCGGGCGTTGAGCGGGCAACATCGCTGGCAGGCATCGCAGCCCAGGATGTTTGCCCCATAGGCCAATCGAATTTCGACCGGCACGATCTCGCCGGAGTTCATGTACGCGCGCACACACCGCGCAAGGTCCACGACCCCGCCGGCTTGCTGAATCGCCCCCGTCGGACACGCCTGAACGCAGGCACCGCACCCTCCGCAATGCTCATCAGGCGCGGACGCGCCTGATGACTCGTCCGCGTCCAGTGCTGCGTCCGTGACGATCGCATGAAGGGTCACGAAAGAGCCGGACTCCCGGCAGTGCACAAGCGAGTTCAGTCCGTAGGACCCGATTCCCGCTCGCACCGCAAGAGGCTTGACCGGGAGGCTGGCATCGGCTGCCGCAGTCCGGACTCCCACTCCCTCGAGCTCCCGAGCGAGCAGCAGCGCGGCCGCATGCCCCTGGGGGTAGGCGCAGTAGTGCGCCGAATAACCAGCCGCACCTTTTGGGAAGGGAGAGACGAAGGGCACGTAAGGGCGGGCGAGCACCACTATTGAGCGTGCCGCCGGCATGATACCCGAAGGACTACTTCCTAGACGCCTCAGATATACCTGACGCTGTTTTGCGGACATGATGCCCGCTTCGACGCGCCGCTCGATCTCATGATCCCACTCGGACAGCGCATCGACGCCTGTCACACCCACGGCGGCGAATCCGAGAGCCTCAGCTTTCTCCGCTATTAGGCTCCGCAGGCCCTCAGGCTTGGCTTGTGCAACAGTCATGCTCACACTCGTCCCTCAAAGAAGAGAAAGGCGAGACCCACCTGCGCAAATGAGCGCGCACCGGGTCTCGCCGATTCACACTTGCCCTCAACAGCGGGTGCGCTCACCCATCCCCAGCCGTGCGCCAAGTCATGCGCCAAGTCAATGGTACGTGCTCAATGGCAGGTGCTGCACGTTCCGCCACCGCAGGACGAGCACCCGCCCCCAGACGACGAGGCGGTGCTCTTGAAGCCGGAGCCTCCGTTGTACCCGAACGTCGACATGAGCCGCTTGACCTCAACCGCCCCGCACCTCGGGCACTTCACGTCGGCGACGGCGCCGCTCGTGACAAGCTCCTCGAATTTGGTGCCGCATTTCGCGCACAGAAACTCGTAAATCGCCACGGTACGCACTCCTCCGTTTCCCGACTGCTTGGGGTCTCCCCTCTTCCCTACCCTTCCCCGTCACCGAGGAGATACTCCCAGGGGGAGTATACAATCATCTTCCTCTCTCGTCAAAGCGTCATCGAAGCGGCTCTCTACCGCCAGATGCATTCGACCGGCGACGCCGCTGTCCATCCCCGCTGTTCCGCCGCTCTCTCGCACGACAGCGTATCCTCGCAATCCTTGTAATCCTTGCGACCCTCGCGCGCCCTGCCTTGCGCACGGATCCTCGAGGCCTAACCCTTCTTCAGCCTCGCCAGCTCTTGCCGCAAGGCAGCATCCCCCGGATCGATGTCCAGCGCCTTCAGAATCTCCTCTATCGCCTCCGCCTTCATGCCCTTGGCCTCGCAGACCATTGCAAGATGGTAGTGCGCGGTCGCAAGGGTCCTCTCTGGGAAGTTTCCGGAGAAGAGCAGCGCTCTTCTGATCGTCCTCTCCGCGTCGTCCACCCTTCCCTGCTTGAAATAGGCCCACCCGAGGCTGTCCATGTACACAGGGTTTGCAGGCTCTCGGTCCACCGCCTTCTCCAGGAGACTGATGGCGCGTTTGAGATCAAGCTTGGTGTCCGCCAGGATGAACCCCAGGTTGTTGCACGCAGGAAGGTAGTCCGGGTTCAATTCCAGAACGGCCTCAAGCTCTTTGACTGCCTTGACGGCATCGCCGGAATACCAATAGCACAGTCCGAGCTCGCACCTGGCCTCGATGTTCTCTGGGTCGAGCTCGATCGCCCTCAAGTAAGCCCGGATGGCCTGATCGTACTTCTTCCGGCTCTGTGCTGACTTCGCCTCCTTAATCTTCGCACGCATCTCCTCGGCCTCTTTCACCACGAACAGGTCGTCTTTCACCCCCGTGTTGAGCCTCACGTCCCGGAGGACCTGTTCCACGCGCCCTCGCACTGAGAAGAGCTCCACCCTTGTTGGTAGAAAGACCCCCTTCTCCACCTGAGCGAGGGTGATCTCCCCTCTCCTGTCGCCGCGGAGATCTGTCACGGTGAGGATGTACGACTTCCAATCTCCCTTCTCGCCTTCTTCGATTCCCCCCAGACGCAGGAGAGTCGGTTCACCGAGGATAGCGCTGGTCTGAGCCTGGATGACGAGGGATTTGATGTTGTCGACCCACACGATGTCAGGGTTCGCCCACGGAGCTTTCTTGTCCTGGACCGTTAGGACGTAAGCCACCCTATCCTTGATGTTGGCCCTCTCGGATACCCGCACGTCATAGGCATCGGCTATGCTATCACGAACGAACCTCAGGATGTACGCGAGCGTCTCGAGACCTGCCACGGACATGGAGTCATACGCCTTCCAGTGCCCGGTCTTCGGCACGACGACCCCAGCGCCCTTCGCCAAAATCACGCGCGTGCCCTCGTTGGCCTCGGGAGCGAGATATGTTATGTGGTACTTGTCAGGCCTCTTGAAGACGACCTGCATCGTGACGGTCTCCTCCACGCCGCCCCGGTTGTGCACTGACTCGAGGATGCACGTGAGATCTCGAATTCTCGCGTTCGCACTCTGAATCTGCTTGAGCACCTCCTGAACGTTGATGGTCTCGGCCGCATCCGCGTCACCGCTGCCCGTCAACGCAAACAAGAAGACAGCCGTCGCCACAAGGATCGCCATCCCTCTCTTCAACCGAACCAGCCCGATTAACACAGCATCCCATCCCCCAAACTCGCCCGTCTCGCGCCCGGCCGCCGGAGCGCCCGAAGCACTCTTCCGCTGAAAAGGCATAGCCCTCCATAGTACAACGGGCGACGTAATGCAAGGTTCCGTGGCGACGTCCGCCCGCCGCACGGCCGCTCAGCCGTCTTTGCCGCCCGAACCCTCGAAACCCAGCTTCATCATGTTCTGCAGCATGCGCGCGTTCTCCGCTGCCTGCCCCGCATGACAGTTGTTGAAGAGCACGTACGTCTTGGCCGCGCGCGCGTCCAGTGCGTTGATCTTCGGAACCCACTCCGCGAGCTCGGCCTCGGAATACAAATAGTTGTAGCGCTCCCACGCCTGGTCGTGGTTCCACCATTTCTCGGCGTTCCTGCCGTGAAACCTCACGTACGCGATGTCCGAAGTGACCTCCGCTACAGGCGGGACGAGCCCTCTCAGCCTGGGCTCGTCTACGCAGCAGAATCCCAGGCCCTCTAGACGAAGGAGCTCGAAGGTGTCCGGCCTTACCCACTCGCGGTTCCGAAACTCCACGACCACGGACAAGTCCTTCAGGCGATCCTTCAGCCGTCTCACGTAGTCCAGGTTCTCCCGCGTCCTCTTGAATCCCCACGGAAACTGCGCCAGCACACACCCGAGGCTGCCGCGCGATACCATCGGTTTGATGGCCTCGACGAACGCCCGGAAGACGCTGTCAACGTCCCCCCCACCGCCGGCACCGGGCTCACCCGACTGCCCCTTGAGCTCGTGAGTCATGCCCTTGAACGCTTTCACACAGAATTCGAACCCCTCGGGCACTTTCCGCGCCAGGCCTTCCATCGTCCGCACCGAGGGCATCCGGTAGTAAGTGAAATCCAGCTCGACGCAGGGAAAGAGTCTGGCGTAGAATCCCAGCATCTCCGCGTCCTTGACGCCCGCGGGGTAGAAGACCCCCTCCCAATCCCTGTAGCTGAACCCGGCCGTCCCTATGAGTACCATACTCAGCCTCAGCCTCCCCGGCGCTTCCCATCGCGCCTGGCTCCGCCCTTGCCCCAAGCACCGTCCTCTTGCGCCCCGCCGGCCCAATCGATCAGGCTCGCCCTCGTGACGACCCCGTCGCCGAACTTGTCCCTCACTCTATCCAGCGCGGACGCGAGACGCCTCTTCCGTTCGAGCACCACCGGAGACTCGAAGAGAGCGAGCTGGCATGTGAGATCGCTCGCCGCAGCAAGGCCGGAAGCGGATACGCCGATGAGCCGAACCCGCCGCGAGCGCGCCCAGTTGGCCCGGAAGAGCTCCACGCAGGCGCGGTATATGTCCTCGTCGTCGCAGGTGAACCTATCGAGAGTGCGCGACCGGGTGATGGTGGTGAAATCAGAGTACCTCAACTTGAGCGTGACCGTCCTCGCCACGAGATCGTGCCTGCGGAGCCGCCTGGCCACCTGATCTGCGAGGGATAGCAAATGTTTCATGATCACGCCGTCGTCGGCGCAATCCTCATTGAGGGTGGTCTCCCTACTGAGCGACCTCGGACGCTCCGACACTCCCGCGTCCACGGGGCTCGTGTCTATCCCGTTCGCAACTTCGTGCAGGACGCGCCCCATGACACCAAACCTCGCCACGAGCATCTGGACCGGGGCCTTCGCGAGAGCGCCCGCCGTCACGATCCCCATGCCCTCGAGCGCCGCCGCGGTCTTCTCGCCCACTCCGTAGAGCTTGCCGACGGGCAGCGGCCAGATGATCCTGGGGACATCCTCGCGTCTGATGACGGTCAATCCGTCCGGTTTGCGCATGTCTGAAGCCATCTTGGCCAGGAACTTGTTCGGAGCCACTCCAACCGAACACGTGAGCCCGAACTCGCGCCGCACGTCTTCCTTGATCTTTCGTGCTATCGTGAGGCCGTCCCCATGCAGCCTTTCGCATCCCGTGACGTCCAGAAACGCTTCATCAATGGAGAAGGGTTCCACCATAGGAGTGTAGCGCCCGTACACCTCGAGAAGACGCCTCGAAACCGCCGCGTAGTCTGAAAGTCGGCTGTAGAGGAAGACCCCGTGCGGGCAGAGACGCTTGGCCTCCCTCACAGGCATAGCTGATCTCACTCCGAAGGCTCGCGCCTCGTACGAAGCGGTCGACACCACCCCTCGTCCGTCCGGGTCACCGCATACGATGACGGGTTTCCCCCGAAGCTCGGGATGGGCCTGCTGTTCAACGGCGGCAAAGAACGCGTCCATGTCGATGTGAATGACGGTTAGCTCACTTCCTGCGCGCGAGTCCCGCTCTCTCGAGGTCATTCGCGAACCCTCTCAAGTCGTCGAGGGTGAACCCGGGGAACTCCGACGCCACGAGGGTGACGATCCTCTCCAGCGTGCGCCGGCCGTCCATGTAGTTGACTGCCTCGACGAGCTTCAGCTGGAAACTGGGGTCTTCTCTCTGTCTGCTCTCGTAGTGTTCCCTGCGTCTTTCCTCGAGCCTGTCGTACAGGTACGTAGGATCGAGCGGGCCTTTGAAGAGGCGGATGTACACAGCCCCAGCGGTCGCCTCCACATCCTCGTCTCCCGCCCGTGCCAGGGCAGCCGACCTCCGGATCCGCTCGACCGGTGCCTCGCTGCCGACGCCCGGACGCCCGGCCTCTCCGGCGCGGCCGCCCTCGCCGCCCGGTTCTCCGGCGAAAACGCCAACCTTCACGCGGGATGCTTTGGCGGCCGCTCGAATCCCCCGCTTCAGAGCCTTCGCCATCTCACGCACCCTCGACGCCTCGTCGGCGCGGACGCACTTCACGACACCGTCCAACGCGGCCAGGTCCTTTTCTACGAGAACATCCAGGCGCCGCTCGAAAGCCCGGGCTGCTTCGGCTTTCTTGGTGGAATCGGGACACACTGTCAACGCTTCGCACGTCGTGGAGGCGGCCTCCGCGATCCTCTTCCGCGCACCGGCGTCCACTACGTTCAGCATGAACTGGGCAGACTCCAGGCCACCCGCGGCAAGCGTAAGCGCCGTCGAGCCCGCCACGAGTCCGACGCGTAGGAGCTCTTGCGCGTCGAGGTGCTCGATCGTGTCCCTGCTCGAGTGGTAGAATCGGTCTGGCCAGTGCCCGATGTACACGCATGGCACCTTGAACGAGGAGTCCGTCAGGATGTAATGGTCGGACCCACCTGAGAAGCCGGCGATGTTGTAGTGCCAGCTCTCGCTGGCCTCGCTGCCTTCATACGGCCTACCTCGGACGGCCACAGCCTTCATGTAGAAGGCTGCCACGTCGTTCACAGGTGAGGGCAAGCTCCATGGAGTGCTAACGAGGTTCGCCACGGACATCGTGTCGCGGGATTCCCCGACCATGTCGAGGTTCACGCCCGCCCTGACCCTTTTCGCCCACCCAGGGTGTCGCTCAAGATACGCCATGGTGCCGTACATCTCGGGAACGAACATGAGCCTCACTCCGAGGCGCGGCCGGGGCAGCCTTCCCGCAGCGATGGCGTCGGCCAGGGCGCGCGCGATCTCCATGGCAAGTCCGCATCCGCTCGCATTGTCGTTGGCCCCGGGTTTCGGGTGGCAGAGGTGAGCTATGATGAGCACCTCGCCGCCCTCGGAGTCGCTCCCCGGTATGAGGCCTGTGACCACGTGCATCTCCCCCGGGAACAGGCGCGCCTCCACTACCGCCTTCACCCGCACTGGACCTTGCTTGAGAAGGGATCTGAGCCCTTCCGCCTGGCGGTGCGATAGTGAGAAGCCAAATACCATCCTCCCCATGTCCTCGTGGCCAACTGGAAGGCTGGCATAGTTCACGGCATCAGGCAGGTCGCATCGAGTCCTGCCGATGGATGGGTCTTCATGCGCCATGTGGTCGGTGAGAACCCCGATAGCGCCGCGTTTTCTGACGGCGTCAGCAAAGGCCGCCCGGGCAGAGCCCGACGTGAGAACGAGCTTACCTGCCACGCAACTGGTCGCGTACACATCGTCGCACTTCCCATCCCCAATGTCCACGACCTCTGAGACGATCCCTTCTGTGGGCGTGGACGTGCTGCCGAATGCGAGGCACATGGGCTCGACGTCGAAGTCGCATACAGGCCTGCTCTCGGGGTGCACGATGGAGAGTGTCGCGCGCACGGGTTCCCAAGCGGGTGCGGGCGTCCAAGTCCCGTATGTCCTCTTCCCGTCGATGGGGTACTTCTCGATGACCGCTTGGTCGATTCCCCAGTCCACGAGCTTGTCCCTTATATACCGGGCCGCCCGCGCGAAGTCCGATGATCCCCTTGCCCTGTGGAACCGCGCTATCTCGGACGCGCAGACGAGGGCACGCCCGCCGCAAATCTCGCGCTTCAGCGCCTCAACGAGCCTCGAGCCCACCATGTGGCGTTTCCAGCCCATCGCCCCCGTCACCGCTCACCGTAAGCCGCGATCGTCTATGCGAGACACCCAGGACCAGCAGCCAGGGAAGGTCGGGAGGTCGGCGACGGGCGTTCCCCCTTTCGCCGCATTCTGGTCACCAGGACACCATCATCGTTCCGCGTCAGTTGCCCCCAAGAGCGCGCCTCTCGGTCGCTCCGAGAATGGTGACGAAGTCGCCTTGCTTGAGCCCGGCGGCGTTCGCTTCGTCGGTGTCCACGTGCATGTCAAGGGCGAAGTCATCTCGCACTCTCACGACCACCTCGTCGAACACGAGCGCGCGCGGCCCTCCCGTGCGCACGAGCACCACTTCACCGTCGCTCACGCCGAATTCCTTCGCGAGCTGCGGAGTGAAGTGTATATGCCGCTTCGCGACTATGACGCCCTCCTCCAACTTGACCGCGCCGTGCGGACCCACCATCACTATGCCGGGTGTGCCGGCAAGGTCGCCGGACTCCCTCACGGGGGCCTCGACACCCAGCGCATAGCAGTCCGTGCGGGATATCTCAACCTGCGTTGCCTTCCGGACGGGACCCAGTATGCGGACTTTCTGAATGACCCCTTTGGGCCCGACCAACGTCACGCATTCGTTAGCCGCAAACTGACCGGGTTGAGAGAGCTCCTTGAAGCACGTCAAACCGGACCCCGGCCCGAACAACGCCTCGAGATCTTTCTGAGAAACGTGTACGTGCCTTCCTGAAACACCTACTGGTACCCTTTTTGCGTCGTCCATCGCGCCGACACCTCCAACGTCGTGACTCGTCCCCGCGGACCCTGTTTGCGGGGGCGGATTCCCGTTTATACGTTCTCCGGACATCCTGGATTTCCTTCCCTTGCGGCTGCCCCGCCCTGCAGGTAGGGGTTGGATGCCGGGACAGCACGGCTCAAGTCCGCGTGCGTCGCCTCGGCACGCGGGGGATGACTGCCCCGTTCGTCTTGACACGCACCGACGGCCCGGGGTGCGTGTAATTCCTGTAGGTGATGAGGGCAGGAAGAGCAGGTAAGATGTTC
>JANLFY010000017.1 GCA_024653485.1 Bacillota bacterium
AACATGAAACTACCATCTGTTAGAGCCTAATGTCCAAAACCAGGGGGTCGGTCCGTGACTAGCTTCTAGGCCACGCCTTGGATTGAAGTCCCTAAGAAGCTCACAAATCCCTCTCACCAAAAAGTGGACCGTCGCCACCATATGCCGAATGTCCATCATTGAGAGACCCCTCCCTCCATCCAAGGGAAGTGCAGCCATCCTCGCGGCAACTGCTTGGGACGACTGCCCTAGGTCTCTCTTCTTCATTGCTCCACACTCATGTGCAAAGACTTTACGCTACCAACTACTGAACCGTTCTCTCGCGGCTCGGCCGCGGCCGTCCGCCGACTAAGGCCGGACGACGCCGGCCCGATCAGCCCGGCCCTAGTCGCCGAGTCCCCCCAGGAGCTCGGCTGTGACTGCCGCTATCTCAACCGTGTCGCGGACTTTGCTGAGGTCAACCCTGCCCGCCTGAGGACCGTACACTATCAATGGAACGGTCACGTCTGTGTCTAGAAGCGCGCCATGGCTGCCCTTCGTGTACTCCATGAACGCGGCGGATTCGATGAACATGTAGCCTCGTTCTGCAATCGCGATGATCGGCGCGCTCCTCGGATGGCCGGCGTGAAGGGACGCACGCTCTGCGCTCGAGGTCGTGATCACTCCCAGCACACCCTCGGCGCCCTTGAGGGCCGCCACCACGGCGTCCTGCTTCGTCGCTGCGGGCCACACGCCCATTACTCCTCCGTCGAGGCTGTACACACAGTCAGCCTCATCGAAGCCGTCCAGGAGGTCCGCCGGTGTGATCGCCTTGTCCACGTAGGTCATTCCGTGGTCCGCGGTCACAACCACGGCCCAATTCGTGCCCGCGACCTCCTCGAGAGTTGCCGTCAGTCTCTCGAGGGCCTCTCCGGCCGCAACGAGACACCTGGTGGTCTCACGAGCCGGCACAGGTCCGCACCTGTGGCCCACCTTGTCCGGTCCGGCAAGGTTGAGCACGATGAACGAAGAAGGCCCCGCATCCTTCGCGAAGGCACACGCCACGTCTACCACCCATCCGTCGAGCTTCTCGTACCAGCCGCAGTAGTCCTCGTACTGAGCGGATTCGTCCGGAGGGGGTCCAACGGTTTCGAGCACCCATGGCGGTGCCGTCGCCGGACTTGCGGCCAGGTCCGCACCTTCGCAGAAAAGCGTTCGAACGCCTTCCTTCCCGGAGACCAACGCTGTCCGTATGCCAAGTTCAGCTGCTCGCTGAATGATGGTGCGCGCCTCGAGCAGCGAAGGGGAGCTGAAGCCTGATAGCTCCCCGTCTTCCCCAACGAACTGCTTGCCAGTTATTCCGTTCTCCTCCGGCCACTTGCCGGTCAATATCGCTGCATGCCCGGCAGCCGTGGAGGACGGGAACACAGTCTTCACATGCTGGTAAAGCCCTGTCGACGCCATCCGTCTGAGGAATGCCTCCGGCGGAAGCGCGTCTAGCGACTGAGCCGGGCAGCCATCGAGGATTACGAGCGCTACCACAGCACGAGTCTGATCGCCAGGGCCGCCGCTGGCGGCCGCAGTCGCAGCGGCCGCCAGGAAGCATGCCGTGAGCACAAGGAAGGCCCGATACAACCCCTTGAGCCACTGGGAAGTCATGGCTTCGCTTTCACCTCTAGCGTCACGACATACCAGTTCCAGGCGTTCTTATCGTAGGCCTTCTCCACCTCTGGATGCGTGTCGTACGGGAACACCAACTTCACCGGGCCGCCGAGACCGGTTCCTATCGCCTTACCGCCGTCTTTCGTGGCAAGGATTATGGGATACTTGGCGACATCCGCGGCCTTGACAGTGACCTTCTTTCCGTCCTTCGCGACCACCACGACTTCGTCGGCTGTGTCAGCCGCTCCCGCGTGCCTGAGAATCGCACTTATGAGGACTCCCTCATACACCTTCTTGCCAAGCCAGGGGTCTTTCACTTCGCACTTGGTCAAGCCGAGCCCCTCGAGCATGGCCATGTCGAACTCAAGCCCGGCGTCGGAGTTCTTGACGGCGATGTCTCCGGTCACAGTGACCACGACTTTCCCTGTTGGCTTCGCCGTTTGGGCCAACGTGACAGGCGCAATACATGCAACGACGCACATGATCACGAACAAGACGAGAGTCCTACGCATCTCTTGTCCCTCCTAGGTAAGAGTTAGTCAGCGGAGAACCGTCCGAAAGCGCAGGTGCCCCTGGATGAACCACCTCCCCGCTCTCCTTATTGTGGCATGATCTGCGTCCGCCCAAGAGTAGCACCAACGACAGTAAAGCGGATGCTCCTGCGGACGCAAGGAACGGCGCAGTCGACGATCTCTCGTACAAGATGCCGCCGGCGTACGGACCGACTATCGAGCTTGCGGCCACGGCCAGGTTGAAGAGGCCGAAAGCTCGCCCCGTGGCCGACCCGCCGAGGGCTTCTCCGACACCTGCGAGAGCTACCCCTTGACCGGCCATGAACGCGCCCGCGAGGAACACGACCACGGCAAGCAGCGCGATGCTGCGCACTGTCACGAGGCCGAGCACGGCCACGGAGAACACGAATCCGTTCCCCCCAAGAGCGACAGCTGTGCCCCACTTGTCTGCACATCGACCGAGCACGAGCGTTATGGTCGCCTGGCCGAGCGACATGATGGACCCGGTCAACCCGATGAACGACAAGCTCGCTCCCATCTCATCTCCCAAGTACTGGGACACGAGGGGCTGGATCATGTAGTAGGCGATTGCCATGCACGAATAAGTCGCGACGAATCTGCGGAATCGCCCCTGTCGTAGAAGGCCTGCGTACCCTTGCGTTGAGCGTCCCGGCGTGGCGTTGTTCCGCGCGTGCGATTCGCAAGCGGCGCAGCCGGGCGACTGAGAGCCGATTAGGCACAGCACCGCCACGGCAACCGCAAAGAATGCAAAGCTGATCAGGAACACGTTCCTCGTGCCGACGATCTCCGCAAGCCATCCGCCCAACACAGGACCGACTATCATTCCAGCTGCGTATCCGGAGTTGATCACGCCGAATGCGAGGCCGGACATGCCTGCAGGGGCTTTCTGCGCCGCGTACGCGTTCATCGCTGGATAGCCTACCATCGACAGCGAGTAAAGCGCGGCTCCGGCCGCGATGACCTTGTAGTCAGCGGCGAAGTAGTAGAGGAGAGGCGCAGGAACACCTATGAGCCAGGAAAGGAGAATCGTTCGCTTCCTCTCACACCTATCCGCGATAATCCCGCCGGGCACGTACGAGACGGCAAGGGCGATCAACATGATGGAGAAGACGGCTCCGACTTCGCCCGGCAAGGCACCTAGTGACCGGATGTGCAATGGAAAGACGTACGCATACAGACCGTACCCCCATCCCCAGAGGAACAGGCTCAATGTCATCAGCTTGATATCTCTCGGCATACTTCGTCCTCCGAGTCTCGCATCGACTCACCGCATCAGTGCCGATCCGTTCAGCACATGGCGCCCGCCAACGGCACAAGGACACCGGAGCGTGAGGTCATCGGCCCAAGCTGGGCTCAGGGGATCTCCTCTGCTCTCCGCGACCTTCCCCCCGTCCCTAGCGGGCTTGACGAAGAGATTCTCACCATCTGATGCCTGCCAGCGTCTTCTGAGCGAGCCCAAGACCTGCGCTCGCCTCTCGGTAGGCCTGGTACATGGCCTCATATACGCGGCAAGCCTCGTCGCGGGGTTCGAAGACCCGCCTGTTCCGCACGAATCGCCCCGCAGCGTCCTCGATCGACGTGAACGCCCCGCAACAGTATCCCGCGAGTATGGCGGCTCCGAGCACGGCTCCCTCCGTGACGGCCATGCCTGTATACGCAACGCCCATCACGTCCGCCTTGATCTGAAGCCACGGATCGTGCCTCGCCCCGGAACCAACCGCTCTCACTTCTCTCACCATGTGGGCGCTACTCATCCGAAACAACATTGCTTCGAGGCTCTCCCTGACGGCGTAGGCACACCCCTCGAGCACGGCCGTCAGCATGTCGGCCCTGGTGTGTCCTGGCGCGAGTCCGACGAACGCGCCTCTTGCGTGCGGATTCGCCTGAGGGCTCCTCTGGCCAACGAGGTGCGGGACAAAGAGGAGTCCAGAAGCCCCAGGTCGAGAAGAGGCACCGGCCTCGGCTATGAGGCGACTCCAATCTCGGGTGGCGCCGCATTCCCCGGGATAGAGTACGGACAGGGCCCACTTCAGCGAGCCACCCGTGTACGACACTGGGGCGACGTTGATGATCTTGCCCGATACCACATGTCTGATCGATCCACCCCTGCCCTCTTCCGCTGGCTGCACCACCGAGACGCACGTGGACGTGCCTGTAGCGTCACATGCAGCCCCCGTGTCGACGAGCCCTGCGCCCAGGGCTTCCATGACCGCGTCTATCCCGCCCGAGGCTACTGGAATGCCGGCAGGGAGCCCTGTTGCGCGGGCGGCCTCAGCCGTGACGACTCCACACGCCTCCCATGGGTGGACAACCGAGGGCAGCAAACCGGCGATATCGAGGTCTTGTCCAACGTTCCAGCCTTTGGCCCCATCGTACCACCGGAAGCAAGAGGCGGACGAAGAGTCAATGCACGTCCTGCCGGTGAGGCGAAGGGCGATGAAATCTTTCGGCTGGAGCAGTGTCTTCTCGCTGTCCTCTCGGCATTCAGGAAGACGAGCGATCCACCGCGCGGTAGCCTCAAACGACGGTCCATCACCGATAGCTCCGCAGTCGTGGCCTGCCGAGGCGTGGCACGCGGAACAGTGTCCGTGCTCCAGCGGTCTTCTGTCCATCCACGTGATCACCGGGGTGAGTGGGTCTCCTGAGAGTGTTGCAGCCAGCAAGGAAGGGCTGTGTCCCGAGAGGCCGACCGCTTCCACGCGCGGTCCTCCCGATGCCCGCAATACCTCACGGGTCGCCTCCGCCACCGTGACCCACAACATACGAGCGTCCTGTTCAGCTGCGCCGGCCGCAGACGTACTCAGACCGGCCGGACGGGTTATAACGCGGTATGAGTCCCCCGCGAGAAGACCAACCTTCACAGAGGACGTGCCTATGTCTATCCCAACGAACGCTCTGTCACCACTCATTCGCGCCCACCCTCGCCATTCTCGCCGTCCTCGCTATCATCGCTACCCTCGCCATTCCCGATATCTCCGCTATCTCCGCCCATCATCACGAGTACTCCGGCGATACCGGGGGAGCGCCCCAAACCGCCTAAGGAGCGTCGCCCGTGCCGAGCCTCAAGAGCACCTCAAGAGCACCTTCAGGGTCTCTCCGGAGGCCCCGGCGTCCAGGGCGAGCCCAACGTCTTCAAGGGTGAACTCTCGGCTCACGAGGTCCTCGACGTCGAGTCTTCCCGACCCGAGGAGCCTCATGGCCATGTGAAAGTGACGAGGAGCAAAGCCGAAACTACCAAGGATCGCGACCTCACGGTAGTGGATAGCATTCGGGTCCAGAGCCACGCTCGATCCGCTCGGGAAGCCCCCGAAGACGTTCACCTTGCCGCCGGGGGCGACGGACGCCACAGCATCCTTGAGGGCGTCACCTGCGCCCACGCATATGAAGGCTGCATCGGCGCCATCGCCTCGTGTCTCCGACGAGACTCGAGCGCGCACATCTTCTTGCCGCGGGTCAATGACCTGGGCGCCGCGCCGCTGGGCCTCGGAACGTCTCGCGTCACACGGTTCGCTCACGAGAATCGACCCAGCTCCCCTCGCCTTGCACAGCTCCAGCATGAGAAGGCCCATGGGGCCGGCGCCATGGACGAGCACGCAATCACCCGGGTCGAACGGTGTGACTTCCAGCGCGTTCAGGCAGCACGCCAGGGGCTCGGCGAGACATGCAACCCTCGCCGACAAGGCGTCGGGGATCCTGGACACCCCCTTGGCCAGGACTTGGCTGGGGACTCTGACGTACTCGCAAAATGCGCCTGATATCCCGTCCTTCGAAGCGCACATCTCCTGCCTTCCTTTGAGGCACTGCCGACAGTTGTCGCACGGAACGTAGGGCGCTACCGCCACCTTGTCTCCGACCGAGAAGCGTTCCATCCCCCGCCCAGCACGGCCTTGACGCACTTCCACGATCTCGCCCACCGGTTCATGGCCGAGGATGCACGGCGGCTCAAACATGGGGTGTCCCCTCAGGTACGTCTTGACGTCCGTCCCGCAGACTCCACAGTACTCGACCTTCAGGAGGGCCTCACCCGCCTCGAGTCTCGGCATGGGGACTTCCTCCACGCGCACGTCCCTCGGGCTATAGTACACAGCCGCCTTCACCGCCAAGACACTTCCTCTCGTCCATCTCCGTGGACCACCCTTGCAAGCTCGCGCGCCATAGCCCCAGGGTCTTCCGCCTCGAAGACGTTACGGCCGAACGCGATCCCCGCCGCCCCTGCGTCAAGGGCCTCTCTGGTCACGCTGATGGGGTCCGATGTGCGCGGTCCGCCCGCGATCACTATCGGGACCCTGCACGCGTTGACGATCCTATCGAAGCCCTTACCGGTGAAGTAGGTCTTGATGAAGTCCGCGCCAAGCTCGTACCCTGCTCTGGCACACATCGCTATGCACTCAGTATCGTTGTTCATGCTCGTGTCGGCTGGAATGACCTCAGCGAGCACGGGCAAGCCGTACCTTGCGGCCTGCGACACGACACGCGCCATGTTCTCGAACATGCGCTGCTCCTGAGAGGCACCCACGATGACCATGACACACACAGCGTCGGCCCCCAGCGATACAGCCTCTTCCACGCCGCAGACGAGCGTGTGGTAGGACATGTCGGGATTGTAGCGAGTCGCGCCTCCCGTGAGACGGACAATGAGCCCACACCGCCCGGCATACGTCGGCCACTCGCTCCTGGCCACGCCCGGGTTGACGAGAATGGCGTCCGCGCCACCCTCCACGACCTGTCGTACGATGGACGCTGGATCGTGTATCCCTGGGGCCGGTCCCATGAACGCACCGTAATCGAGGGCGCTGACAAAGCTCCTGCCCCCTCGGAAAATCCTCCGCAGCCTGACTTCCTTGCCTGTCACGATTCGTCCCTCCGAACGTCTCCGGCCTCCAGCCTGCGAGCACGAGCCTCGATGAGCTGCTTGGCCAGGATCTCGCAATTGAGATCGTTCATCCGCTCCACCGTCGTCACCCAATCCGGCGGCAAGGCATCGATGCCGCCGAGCGCCCCTGAGAGAGCGCCAACCATGGCCGCAAGCGTGTCTGTATCTCCCCCCATACTTGCGGCGGCCGGGATCGCAGCGCGCGGACGTCCATCATAGAGCACGACCAGGCCGAGAGCTGTCGCCACGAGCTCGGCCGGGCACATGCCGACCCCGACGGTTTCGTAAAGGGCCTCCTCGGCTTTCTCGGGCTCGTCCTTGTAGCGTCGGACCAAGTCGAGCGCCAACATCATGCGTGCCGGCACCGTGGCGCCCGCCCACTGGACTCCTAGACGCTGCCCGGTAGCTGCACCGGCCAGGACAGCCTCGACCACGGCGTCGAGCGATCCTCCAGCCACAGCACACGCAACGCCGGCCGCCAAAGCGCACGCACCCGCTATTGCGATGTTGACACCGTGTGTAGGGAGCGATGAGAGGTACGCCTCGTTTGCTGCTGCCGCCGGGTCCCCGGCGTTCACGATGCCGATAGGCGCAACACGCATCGCAGCTCCGACAGTCGCCCCTTTCTCGCCCGTGCGCGTCGGGTCTTCCCCTGAGCGGAGGCGCTCTAGGGCACTCCTCGAACTAGGGCCGAGGAAGGACGTCTCGAACGCGTTCGTACGGTCCGCCCATTCGAGGTATGCGTCGGCCGCCACGCGTGGCGTGATGCGTCCCGAGGCCAGGAGCGCCCGCGCGAGCGCCCATGTCTGTTCGGTGTCGTCCGTCACCCTACCCGCCGGTGTGCCCGTGTGGACGTGTCCTGGAAGGGGCTGGAGGAATCGATCGACCCTGCGGAACTGCTTCCTGATCTCTTCCCTCGTCATGAACTCGACCGCCATTCCCATCGCATCGCCCACTGCCAATCCTGCAAGGCAACCCGTTGCCCTAAGCAAGAGCTCGCTATTCACTCGCCGGAGCACTTCCATCTTCTGTGTCTCTCCAACTCCTTGTGCTCGATTTACTCGATGTGCCCGATGGCCGTCCAGGCGGCGCGATCAAAGCGCGAACCTCTTCCCAGACGGGCAATGCCTCCCTCGCTCCCATCTTCGAGACTGCGAGCGCCCCGCATGCGTTGCCTAAGGCCAAGCACTGGTCGCGCTCGAGGCCGGCGACGACGCCCCGTATGAATCCCGATGTAAAGGCGTCTCCAGCACCTGTCGTATCCACAACTGGAACCTTCAAGGCGTCACGATGCCATCTCTCAACGGTCCCAGCTGGCGTCCCCCCGTCCACGTTTAGCTCGAAGAGATCCGCCCCCCTGTCTCCTTGAGTCACCACTACACGCGTCGCGCCCGCGTCCGTGAGCGCGGTCATGGCCGCATCAAGGTCTGCCTTTCCGGTAAGGAGGCTCACTTCGCCTCGGCTGAGCACGAGATAGTCCGCGAGGCGTATCATGTCGGCAAGCGCGTCCGTTCCCAGGCCGGAGAGCGCGCCGCCCGGGCCATAGACAATGAGAGCCCCTCTGTCCTTTGCGGCTCTCATGACCCTCACGCCGACGGAGGGCATTGCCTCGCCAACGTAGAGGGCGGCCGCACCTTCAAGGGCTTCTTCCCGGAACTCCCCCGGTGCCTCGAGAATGGCCGTGCCACCCAGCGAGAATATGACCCGCGTGCCCTTGCGATCAACAGCGATGATGGTTTCGGCGGTCCTCCCTTGGTCATCGACAAGGACGAACGAGGAGTCCACCCCCTCGCGCTCGAACGCCTCGAGGAGTCGCCTCCCGTTGTCGTCACGGCCGACCTTCCCTACGAAACGCGAGGTCAATCCCAGGCGAGCCAGGCCCACGGCGATGTTCGCGGTTGAGCCGCCGGGCAATAGATAGGGACCGTCTTCAGCGAATACCATCTCATCAGGCCCCGGAAGCCTGTCCACTCTGAACAACATATCGATGGCAGCGGCACCCAGCGCAACAACGGTCTTCATAGTTCAGAGCGCTCCCACCTTGTAGACGGCGAGACCCACTACGCTCGCGATCGCCGCACCAATGCACGCCAAGACCACCACATAGTCAGGCGTCTTGAACCTATATGGCCGCAGGAAGGTGAACCGCTTGCTCGAGCCGAAAGCGCGCGACTCCATGGCCAGGGCGAGTGTATCTGCCATAAAAAGGGCGTTGGCGAAGAGGGGCGACACTACCCGTGAGGTTTTCTTGAGCCTTTCCACGAAGCTGCCCCGCTCGAGCTCCACCCCTTTTGACTTGTGAGCGTCCATCAGGGATCGCACTTGGGCTTGGACCACAGGAACGAACTTCCATGCAGTCGAGACAATGAACCCCACCTGATACGGCATCTTGGGAATCCTCGCGATGAGCTGGACTATCTCTGACGGCGAGGTCACATACCCCAGCACAGCGACGGCCACCAGGACGGTGAGGACCTTGAGTGTCATCCCGATCCCGTAGAGAAATCCGCCAAGCTTCACAGGCCACGCCGGACCGATGCCCGGCACCCATGCCGGCACGACATGGAAGAGTACCCGGCCTGGTGTCCGCAGATGCGCGACAGCCGGGGTGTACGACACGCCCTGGGCAAGCGTGATCACCACTGCTACCACTGCCAGGAAGGTCACGAGCCCCTTGAGCCTCCCCCACGGGAACCGAGCGAAGGCTCCGAAGAGGAACACGCTCGCCGCTAGCCCGGCAAGGTACACGGGATCCGACCAGATAACGCTGACGACCACGACGACCAGAAGCCAGAGGATCTTGGCCCTTGGGTCGAGGGAATGTATCGGAGTGTCCTTGCTCTCATACTCGACGATCATCGCAAGCCCTCCCTTGAGGCCTCCAGGTGCATGAACGCCTCGACCGCCTCCTCGGGTGTGAGGGCCACTAGGCCACACAGCGCGGTCGACAGCTCTGCAATGGCAGGGGGCTTCAAGTTCGCCTCCGCCATCAGCTCACAATCGGAGAACACTTCGCGCGGTGAACCATCGCCAACCACTCGGCCTCTCGCCATGACCACGACGCGCCTTGCATACAGGCTGACGATGTTCATGTCGTGCGTGATTATGAGGATTGTCTTGCCTCGTTCCTCGCCAAGCCTCTTGAGGTAGTCCATGATCTGTAGCGACTCCGACCAGTCAAGTCCGGTGGTCGGCTCGTCCACGATGAGCACTGCGGGATCCATGGCCACAACCGAAGCGAGAGCCAGCTTCTGGCGCTCGCCTTTCGTCAAGTACTTCGGCCACACGTCGCGGTACATGGCGAGCCCTATGTCCTCAAGGATCTCCTGAACCCTTTCATCGATCTCTTTGCCGATGAGTCCTATGTTGCTGGGCCCGAACCGTAGTTCCTCTTCCACGCTGTTGCAGAATAGCTGCTCGTCAGGGTTTTGGAACACATATCCGACCGTTCGTGACACTTGGGCGGCCGTCAGATCCTTGATCGATCTGCCACCGATCCGTACGTCCCCTCTCGTCGGCTTGAGCAATCCGTTGAGGTGGCGCGTCAGAGTGGTCTTGCCAGCACCGTTCTGCCCGACTATCGCCACGAATTCACCTTCCTTGACCGTTAGGCTCACGCCGCGCAGTGCAACGGAGCCCTGTGGATACACGTGTTCGAGCTCTTTCACCTCGATGAGTGCGTTTCCAGGTTTGATCCGCACGGATTCCGAAGGGGCTGACCGCGCAACGCAGGTCGCCTGGCGGTCTTGCGCTGTGGCCTGACCTTCGCCAGCGCTGACGTTGTCCGCCTTCCGCCACGCGCCCCTCTCCACGAGCTCGACAGCTTCGTCCAATGTGAAGGGGACCTTCTCCGCCTGCAATAGGGTGCCAAACTGGACCAGATGTGGGACGCGGACCCCGGCGGCCGCCACCTCGGCCACGCGACTGAAGACCTCGCGAGGTGTGCCTTGCAAGACGAACCTCCCCGCCCCCATCACGAACACCCTGTCGGCCAGCTGGAGGACGTCGTCTACCTCCTGCTCCACGAGGACCACCGTGATCCCGAGCTCTTCTTTCAATCGCCTGATGATCTCGAAGACGCGAGCCTTGCCTTGTGGATCGAGCATTGAGGTAGGCTCATCGAGGACCATGATGTCGGGAAGCATAGCGTATACGCCGGCTATGGCCGTGGCCTGCTTCTCACCGCCGGAGAGTCTGTACGGAGCGCGCCTCTCGAACCCCGCAAGGCGCATGTCGACAAGGCTCTTGCGCACGCGCTCCATGATCGTTCGGTAATCCAGTCCGAGGTTCGCTGGGCCGAACGCCACATCTTCCTCGACTGTCATCCCGAAGAGCTGCATGTCAGGATCGCCGAAGACTAGCCCAACATGAGCCGCCATCTTGGCTGTGCCGACCCTGGCGGGCACCATGCCGTCCA
This sequence comes from Bacillota bacterium, assembly GCA_024653485.1. Taxonomy (NCBI): domain Bacteria; kingdom Bacillati; phylum Bacillota; species Bacillota bacterium. The sequence goes on from JANLFY010000017.1 coordinate 11,444, forward strand.
CCACCACGTCGCCTTGGAGATCGCCCTCGAGGAAGAGAGGCACCGTGCCGTTCATCACGCCGCACAGGGTGCTCTTGCCAGAGCCTGTGGGGCCCAACACCGCTACGCACTCGCCCTTTGCGACTTCAAGCGACACACCGTCCAGCGCCCAGCGGCCAGACCCCTTGTACTTGAACCTCACGTCTTTCAACGATATGACCTTGTCCGTCACAAGGAACACCTCTCTACCAGCCACGAGCCCCGCCCGTGCGCCGTGCGATTCGAGGCGCGCCCACACCGCGCGCCCGCACCGGCGTTCTGGCGCTGATACCCTCGTCCGGCTGTCTTCACAACACAGACGAGCTCACGCTACGACAAGCTCACGCTACCTGCTCAGGCCTCTTCCTGTGCTGGGCGGTCCTCAACATTCCAGCAACGACCAGACCGATCGCTGCGTTCGCCGCCGATCCAATGACCTGCGATGGAAGGATGGCCAGCATGAGCGGCATCCCGATCATGATCACCCAAGGTCCCAGGCACGTCACGGTATTCGCGATCGTGCCGACTATGACGGCAGGCACTACCCCCGCCTTCTTCGCCACGAACGCGGTCAGCGTCACGGTAAGCGCCATCCCCGAAAGGTATATCGGCACCATGGGGAGCCAGCTCGCGAAACCACCGAGAGCATTGCTGATGAAGCAGCCAATGGCAGCGACCGTTGCGCCCACCGGCCAGCCGAAGAACACCGCTGCGAAGTAACCCGCCGACGCATCAAGAGCTATAGTAGTGGCGGGCCCAGGAACCTTTATCATCGCTCCCGCGCCGGACACCGCAGCCAGGATGGTTACCCTGGCGATGGTCCGCGTGTCCCAGCGAACGTTGTGTTCCTCGGGATAATGTGCCGTAAGGTATCGCCCAATTACCCACATGAGGACGAGGTACCCGACGGCGAGAAGGTAGGACACCCCGAGACCGAGAGCCCCCTGACCAAGCCCCACGAAAGACACCTCCAGTCAGCCTAGATGTGGAGTGAACAGCCCGCCGAGCTTCTCTAGGCCAGCGACATCACCCCTCTCGCTGCAGCATCGTCAGTAATGATCACATCCACGACCTTGCTGCGCAGGGCACCAAGGATCGCCTCGGTCTTGTTGGCCCCGCCCGCAACGGCTACGACCTTCTTCATGCGGCCGAGCTCTTCCAGGGTCACCCCGATGATCCTGTCGTTCAGCGGCGTCTCGAGAGGACTGCCATGGACGTCGAAGAAGCGCATGCACATGTCACCCACCGCACCCATTCTCCGCAGCTCACGGAGCTCCGCATCGGGAAAGCCGCCTCTTTCGAGGAGAGTGGAAGGCGGCCTGAAGGTCCCTACTCCGACCAGTGCTACGTCCACGTGCTCCCACAACTCAACGACCCGCTTTATGTTGCTATCAGCCATGATGGCCGCCTTCGCCGCAGGGGTGTCAACGAACGATGGCGCGTGGAGGTAGAGGTTGACTCCGCCAAGCGACTTCGCAACCCTCGCGGCAAGCTCATTGATCTGGAGATCGGCTGCGACCTGGCCGAGCCCGCCAAGCAGTGGTACCACGGTGACCTTGAGCGATGCCGACACGGCACCGTCGAGCGTCGTCGCGACCTCCCGCAGAGTCGCTCCCCATGAGACTCCAATCACCGATCCGTCTTTGACGGAGCGGGCAAGGTAGCTCGCTGCAGCACGCCCCAGGCTCTGCGCGAGGAGTCGCGGCGAGTCAATCCCCCCTGTTACGAGGGCGTCCTTGAGGTCGAACCTCTCCTTCAGCGCCCTCGCCAGGTCACTATAGTCGACGTCAGGATCAATGACCTTCAGGAGCACGATGCCGGCATCGCGTGCCTGTTTCAGCGCCCGCGATACCTGACTCCTCGACATGCCCAAACTCCTCGCGATCTCTTCTTGCGTGCGCTCGAGCTCGTAGTACTGGTGAGCGATTTCATGGAGAACCCTCTTGTCGAAAGACACCTCGATCCTCCTTTGCACATCTGTGCAGCACACTTGTGCACCAGCAGGGTGTTACTTCGACGTGGGTTTCGGAAATCCTCCTTCTCGCAGCTTCACCGGACAAGAAAAGGCGGGGGCTCCGCGACTTGATGTCGCGCAGCCCCCGCCAGAGTGGATGATGAACGGTCTCGCCGCGGCCTCACCAGTCCTTCCGGCAACTTCTGTCGCACCCAGGTGCGGCACTCAGGTGCGGCACCCCGGCACCAGTGGCCGCGCCGTGCTCACCAGTCGTATGCAGGCCACCACAGTGTGTCCCTTGATGCAAGGCTCTTCCCTGGTTCATTTCTTCACCTCGAGACGTCGAGCATGTGCAACTTGATGGGGCCTGCAGGCACAAGAGCTTCCACGATACTCCCGCCTTTCTTACCGAGTACGGCTTCCTACAAGCCCCCTAACTGGTTTAAACAGGGGAGCCTGGGGGTGGTGGAGAAGGAGCGGGAGGAAGCGTAGATGTGACGCTGAGGAGGTACATGGAGTAGCGGAATCTTGCGGTGACTCGAGAAGCGGTCGAGACTGGCAACGGCTCGATGGAAGGAAGCCATTACATGGCGACTACAGGCCTGCGATACGGACAGATGACAGGCCACAGTATAGCAGATGTATTTCAGGAGGCCTACAGCCGTTACGGCGTGAAGCATGAGAGAATGCACGCAAGCACCCCTGACAAGAACGCCCAGATGGAGGCGTTCCACAGGTTGCTGGAAGAGGAACGCTTATCGCTACATGGGTTTGAGACTTATGCCATGGATACGAGCAGGCGGCAGAGTACATGGAGTTCTACAACACCGGGCGGATGCACTCGTCTCTTGAGTTCATGACACAGCAGGAGTGTTACCGAGCAACTCAATGCGATCCTCATGACAACTGCCCGGGACGACTGCCTGGAGGTCTCTTTTCATCATTGACCCCACACTCACCCACAAGAGCTTCACGCTACTACAGTCGCTGGTCCATTTGCGTGAATACGGGGTCAGGGGTCGCCCGATCTTGGTAAAGCACCTTCGTCCGGCCCACCGGAGGCAGCGAGATGGCGTCAGGGTCCGTGGTGGTGTCTTGGAAAGACCTCCTAAACACGAGGAAGTAGTGCAGCTCCTCCTTATTCCTCAGCCCCCAGCGCGCGATAGCCTCACACTCGCGCCTCACGTCCTCGTCGCTAACCTTGGACGCAAGCGCCCTCTCGAGCATGTGCATGGACCCCGCCCCCTGCGAGAACATCTGCTTCTTGCGCCAGGCTATGGATGGTGGCAGTTCCTTCTCGAAGGCCTTGCGCAATATCCACTTCTCCACCTTGGTCTCGCCTTCCCCGGCGATCTTCAGCGAAGGATGTATTGTCATCGCAGCCCTTACGAAACGCTCGTCGAGGAAAGGAGCCCTCGCCTCCACGCCCCATGCCATCGGCATCCTGTCACAACGCTGGAGGCCTGTATTGTGCAAGGACTTCAGCAGGTCGACCAAGTCATGGTGCAAGAGACCGGGCTCGATGGCGCGAAGATGCGAGTATCCCGCGAATAGCTCGTCACCCCCCTCCCCTATCAAGACCACTCTGACACCGTGGCGCGACGCCATCTCGGCGACCATGTAGTTGGGGACGCAGCTCCTGATGAGAGGGGCATCGTACGACTCCATGTGGTATATCGCCTTGGGAAGCACCTCCTCCATATCTGCGAGGGAGAAGGTCCGAACGTGGTGCTCCACTCCGAGATACTCCGCGAGCTCCGTGGCTCGCGCCACATCCTCCGAGCCTTCCACGCCCACGGAGAAGAACTTGAGGTCGCTGGTGAGCTCGCGGGCCAGGCACGCGATTATGCTGCTGTCGAGTCCCCCGGACAGGAAGACGCCACAGGTTCCAGAACACGCAGAAGACTCGGAGGACTCGGAGGAGGATGGCAACCCGGAGGAAGCAGGGGACGCGGAAGACGTGGAAGGCAAGGAAGACACGGAGGACAGAGAAGACGAGGAAGACACGGAAGACGGCAGCTGACGCGCGACGGCCGCCCGAAGCTCGCGACGTATGATCTCCACGGCCTCGTCAACATCGGTGACCTCAGGCGGAGGGAACTCCAGGGAGGCAAACTTGTGGAAAGTCCTTCCGTCGGTCGACACGGTCCCGCACGGAAACTCGACGATGTCTTTCGCGATCCCGACTAGCGCCTTCATCTCCGATGAGAAGAGAACCTTGTCGCCGTCGTAGCCCAGGTACAGCGGCTTCTTGCCAAGCACGTCCCGGGCGATTATGACGACGTTTCCGGGTAGAGTCGCGCAGTGCGGCGGGACGGAAGTACCCTTGCCGCCTCGGAGAGCCGCCACCAGGGTGAAGCCGCCGGTCACGCCCGCGAGGGCGGCCTCGGGGCCTTGTGTTGCGAGCCTCCGTAGGAGAGCCGAGGGGGTCAGCAGGCTCGTGCCGTCAGCAAAGGCCCGCCCGTCCAGGAATAACGCACCTTCATCCTGAATCGAACGAGCTGATGCGTCGGTCGGAAGCTCAATATGGCCGATGGCCACCTGGCCTCGGCTGACGACGGTCTTTTCTTCCCCCCTGTGCCGCATCTTCTCGAGCATGTGGAGAACGATATTGTGATCCGCCGCTCCTAGGACGCCTGCTATAGCGCTCATGCTAGACACCACTCCCGACTGCCGTTTTGCTCTGCTCACATCTGTGGGCTCGTGCGTCTGGGGCTCACATGCGCGGCGCTCATGTGCCTGGCGCCGTGTGCGTGGCGCTCATGTGCGCGACGCTCCCGTCCACGGCGCTCCTGTGTGCGGCGCTCCCGCGCTTGGTGCTCGCACACGCCGGCCCCTCACGCGGGGCTCCGGCTGACGCGCTCTCGGGCCTGCGCGCGGAGCGCGCGACGCCCGTGGGCGGCCCCCCGCTCAGGCCACCCGTACCGGCAGGAGCCGCAGGAGCCGCAGGAGCCATGGTATCCACATTGTAATGTAAAGCACCCGAAATGTAAACCTCGCGTCCGCGGATCCGGCATTTCGGCGCTCAAACGCTCGCGCGCTTCCGCGCTTTCGAGCTTTCGCGCCCGTGCAGCTTCATGCGAAGACCGCTCGGTCTGCCGAGAGGACGAATTTCCTTGCCGGCTCGGCGACTCTCCGGTACGATCAGGCCGTAGACGAGACGCAACGCCTGAGGCTGCTTCCGCGGTCCGTGGGCCCTCGGGGTCTCGTGAGGGGGCCTTGTGAGGGATTGGTGAGGGAATGGCTCGGTGCCCGCGGGTGGTGCAAGACCAGCGAGCACAAGCGAGTTGTCAGGTGACGCCACTGCCACGAAAGCACGCGAAGCCAGCACAAAGCACCGGGCGTATGCGGACAGTGAAATGTCGCAGATTTCAATGACATTCAAGCGGCACTTCGCATCGAGAGCTGACGTGGTCCTGGCATTTCTCTTCGGGTCGTATGCCATGGGAAAGGCAACCAGACGCTCGGATGTGGACGTAGCGGTGTACTTCCCGAGCGCTCACGAAAGGCCTTCCTTGCCCAAGGCCGCTTCGACGCTCAAGCTTTCTCGGGCTATCCTGGACAGGATCGAGGAACGGATGGCTGCCAAGAACGGAAATACACAGGTTGAGCTTGTGTAGGTTGCGCTCGTGCAGGTTGCTCATGGGGGAGCTGCGCGTCTGCACGATGCCCTTGTGCGAGTTGCGCCAGACGTGCAAGTTACACCTGACCGAGCCTCTAGGAGAAGGAATCGGCGCGTCCCTGCTGAACGTGACAACAAGATGCGACAACAAGGCGCGACGTTCCGGGAGGAGTGGCCATGCTGACCATGAGAGAGTCAATCACCTTTGCAAACGAAGGGCAAAAGCTCATAGGCGTCCTCCATCGTCCCGCTCGTCCGGTTACGCCGGATCACGACAAGGCCCCGGCGGTAGTCCTCTTCCACGGGTTTACGGGAACCAAGGTCGAACGCCACCGCATCTTCGTGAAGACAGCGGAGGCACTGGCGCGCGAGGGAATCGTCGCCTTGAGGTTCGATTTCCGTGGCTCGGGCGACAGCGAAGGGGATTTCGAGGACATGACCCTTCCGGGGGAGATCTCGGACGCGAGGGCTTCGCTGGACTATGCATCCGGCCTTCCAGGGGTAGACGGGAACAATCTCGGCATACTCGGCCTCAGCATGGGCGGGGCTGTCGCTGCGTGCGTCAGCGATGATCCGAGAGTTAGATCTGTGGTGCTGTGGTCGGCGGTGGCGGACTTGGAGGCGACTTTCCTTGACGCCGTACGATCGGGCGCGTGGCGGGAAGCCCCCGGCTCCGGCGTCACGGGCGCTGAAAGGCCTGGCCCTGCCCCTGGCCAGCCGGCATCGCCTGGGGCCGATGAGGCCACCGGCAAGTCTCCTGAGGGACATGGCAACGAGCACATACCAGCGCTTGCAGCGTTCGCGATACCGCGTAGAGTTGACGTGAAGGGCAACGTCGTCGGAAGGGAGTTCATACTGACCCTTACTGAGGCGCGACCGCTCGAGACCGTGCAGAGGTGCAAGGCCCCGGTCCTCGTGATCCACGGTGACCGTGACGAGTCCGTTCCGGTCAGTCACAGCGCGATGTATGAGAGGGCCATAAAGGAAGCGGACGGAACCGTCGAGGTACACATAGTCGCCGGAGCCGATCATACGTTCAATTCAGCGGTGTGGGAGGCCGAAGTGCTAAGCAAGACGGTCGCATGGTTCAAGAGGAGCCTGCTGTAGCGGTGAGGCTCGCGGGCGCGCGGTAAGACAGGAGCCGGGCACCTGCCAAACGACCAGACTAACAGACCAATACAGGCAAACGGGGATGGCGAGACGGCTCGCGTCGCGCCGCAGGGTTTCACACGTGCTACAGGGACCCGGCGCGCAAGTGGGCTAAGTCGAGCGCCATAAGTATCCTACGTATCGTGGCTTGGCTGACACGCGTGCCATATTGCCTGACGAGGTGAAGCGAAAGATTGATCGTGGTCCATATGCTAAACAGGTAGCCTTTTGACGCCGGGGAGGCAAGCACATCCCTTTCGATGAGGGGAAGGGTGGCCGCCGAAACCTTCGGCGGCCTGCCGGAACGAGGCCTGTCGGCAAGGCAGTCAATGCCTTCTTTCTCAAAGCGCTCGATCCAACGCCGGACGGTACCCTGAGTGGCATCGAATAGCCGAGCTATCTCCGCCACACAGTAGTGCCGGTTCGAAAGAAGAATCATGTGAGCCCTTTGAGATACCCGACCAACTTCGTTGCGTCGCGTGACTTCCAGCTTTCTTACCTCCTCATCTGATAGGGACCGAACATACCTCAACCTATACAGCACCTCCTGCTAGCAAATGAGCAGCTAGCAGGCATTATACATGGAAAACCGAGATATGTCGATCACTTTTGAGCAGTCACTTAGACACAGCCGCCCGTGAGTCCGCCGTTAGGCTGCAGTCTAGACCTACGGGAGGTGACCGTTTGTGGGTGCGTAGCACTCCGCGATGGCCGAATCATCGTGTTCGGAAGCCTGCGGAGCGCCAGAGTGGCGTATGCAGTCATTCAGCTCCCGGGATCGGTATGTGCAGGAGAACAAGGAAAAGTGTAGTAAACACAACATTGTAAGATAGTTTAACCGCCTGATGCTATCAAGCCTCATCGACTGCGGCGTTTAGGCACGACAGCCGGGAGGGTTGGCTAAAAAGACTACTAGGATTCGCTTGGGTTTCGCGGCTGCTTAAGCCTGCATGGAGAGAATGGCCCCTGCGAAGGGGGCGATAGCGAACTTTGATACGGGATTTCGCGAAGAGGTCTTGAACGTGGTACTGGCGGAACTGCTTGATGAGCGGGGCATAGTCTCTGCCCCAGAGTCCATCAAGCGCGGACCTGGCAGGGCTCACAGGACGACGCCTGATGTCTTTGTCTCCTCTAGAGGGTTGAGAACGGTGCTCAAAGGCAGAGTTGATGACTCGCCTAACCAGGGACGGCACGTCGTATCGGGTGCGAAGATGCGTCCGGAGCAAGGTATTACCCATGTCTCAACATACGCGGCTTACAATGAGCGCTTTCGAAGAAGAGACCTCATGAGACGACAGCTGACAAGAAACACACTGCGCATGGGTTTCTTGCCGTCACTGGGGCCACCCGGAAAGTAACAGGCTTCCATCTAGGAGGAAGGGTGTTTTGAGTAAGGGCAGACGCAATGGCTTCGGCAGTTCGAGGCAACCCGTAGCAAAACTGAGTAGACGAGTCAGGATCGTGCTTGAGCACATCAGGCAACAAGGGCGAGTCACCACCGAAGAATTGAGGAATATGGGTTACAACCATCCTCCGCGCGCAGCCAGGGGTGTGCGTGAGGCCGGTATTCCGTTGAAAACTATCAGGGTAAGGTCCTCGACCGGTAGAGCCATTGGTGCGTATGTGCTGGATACTGATACGCCGGCAGAACGCCGTAAGCAGGGAGGACGCCGCACTTTTTCAAAGGCCTTCAAGAAGCGCTTGGTCGACCATTACAGCTCAAAGTGTGCAATGTGTGGCACAAAATACGATAACCGATATCTTCAAATTGACCATCGCGTCCCCTATGAGGTGGGCGGCGATGAGAGCACGACAGAGGATTCACTAGAACCCTTCATGCTGTTATGCGGGGCCTGCAACAGACGAAAGAGCTGGTCTTGCGAACATTGTGACAACTGGCGCAAGACCAAAGATCCCAAGCTATGTAGGACTTGTTATTGGGGGTCACCTGAGTCCTACACACATGTGGCCCTGCGTCGTATCCGCCAACTGATAATCGCGTGGCTCGAAGATGAAGTAGACGAGTATGACGCAATAGCAGCTAGGGCGGAAAAGGAGGGAATACCAGTGCCGGAACTCATAAAACAGCTGCTAGCTCAGACATTAAACAGACATGCCTGACTGTGCTCAGGAGCTGGCCTCTCTTCGTGTTCGAGACGGTCTAGTAAGGCTGGAGAAAGGTATAATGATTCTACGGTCACGTCGTCTCGTCCAAGCAATGTGGCTTGACTTGATCTTCCTGCTGGCAACAGTATCCTCTTAAGTTTGAGGTGTGAAGGCAGTTCCCGTCCGTAGGTTCGCATACCACATCTGCCATCGAAACTTATCATGAAGGAAATGCTTTTCTTGTTCAGCCGTTCGAGCTCCTCAATAAACACCTGCACATCCAGCGGCTTAACATAACGGCGATCCTTATTTCCACTCACTCCTTGATAGGGAGGGTCCATATAGACTAGATCCTCAGGTTCTACCAACCGTAGGACGTCCCGATAGTCTTCTGACAGCACTACAGTTCGCCCGGCAAGAAGATGATGAGCGCGCAGAATCTCTCCTCTCATCTTGGCCGGTCTCATACCGAGCCGGCGATTGTCAGGTGACTGGTTGAATTTCCCCTCAGAGTTAAATCGCACGGCGTTCTTGACACACCGCGCTAACAAGTAGAGTAGCTTACTCGGTTGTTGATCCTGATTGAACTCGTCTCGAATACGATTGTAGGTAGCCTTTGGATCGCCCAACTGAGAGCGCCAAATCTCCTCGTATTCCCGCGCAAGGCGGTGAGGGTCCTGAAGGAGCAACACCCAAAGCTCAGCGAGCGGTTTCAGGCAGTCAGAAATGAGAAAACGCTGTGCTTTGTTCATACTCGCTGCAGCAAGCGAAATCGCAGCGAACCCTGCAAATGGTTCAACTAACCGCCCTGTAGTGACTGCTGGTGCCAACGCAAGGATTCTAGGGGCTAGGAGCCGCTTACTTCCTTGGTAAGGGATGGGACAAGGGATCTTGCCCGTCATCACGGCGCCACCTCCAGATACAGTCGAGGGTAGTTTGCTACGCGGTCTTCTTAGTCTCTTGCTTCATCTATCTTGCTCCACCCTAAAGCCCAAGCGGCTAAGGATTCTATACGCGTCCTGAGACGTAAAGCCTATGGGCGGGAGCCCCGTGACCTGAGATATGACTTGCTTTATGGGATACGCCTTGCCGTTCACTCTCACCAGATACTTAGACTTGCCCTCCGGCTCGACATATTCAAGCTTTTCCTCAACATCCGCCATGCTCAGATTGAAGACTGTCCCTCGTATCACGAACTGCATGGTACACCTCCTACATTTCCACTTCCTACACTTAATATACCATCGTCACCCTCAAGTGACAAGTCAACCCTAATTCCAGATGCAAGAAGTAGTCTCCTAACCGCTCTGTCATCCTTGCATGATCTCTCTGCTTCTCACCGTACTAGACCGCTCACGGCAGGCTGAGGGGACAAGAGTCCACAGCTAAAGGAAGGGGCACGCACGGGACGCGGGGACAACACCCTCCCGTGCGAGTCCTTCAGCCGCAGTTGAGGGTCAGACTGAGGACTCACGTAATGCACCTGTATGTGCGCGGTCAGGCACAAGCATGCTCCGAGATGCTTCGTAGACCAGCAAACCATCGCGGCACCCGGCGCGAGGCATAGCCTAGTTCAAGATGGTTCCCCATGTTCTTCCCGGACAGGGAACGCTACCCGAGGGTTCGGTATTCTTTGCAGACACACGGAATTCTGCTCATCCCGCTGTTGCTACGCATAGCGACCAGACAGGCGTTTAGTAGTCGCATATGGCGTGTCCGCCAAGCTGTCTTGGCGGACACGCAAACCTCCCAGCCGCAGCAATGCCTTGCGATGGCATCCTAATGGGAGCACTCTACGAAATGGGGACGGCAAAGTGGTCGTATCCCGCTCGGGACAGTGCCCGGGTCTCCCCGCCCGCCATAGCAAGGCTCACCCCTCTCTCGCCGGGCAGAATCTCGCCGACGACTTGAAGGCGTCCCCCTACGGCGGCCAGCGCGCGCGAGACGGTTTCCATCCGATCGCGTGGGAAAGTGAACACGAGCTCGTAGTCCTCGCCGCCAAACAGCGCCCAGTCGAGGGGATCGCGCCCCAGAGCGCGCGCTGCTGACGCGGTGGCCTCGCTGATGGGCACGTCCACCGCGTACACCACGGCGCCGACACCGCTTTCCTCTGCGATGTGATTGACCTCGTTCGCAAGGCCGTCGCTGATGTCCATCATGGCGGTGACTGCTCCGCTCTGGGCCAGTGCCTGGCCCTCGGGCACCCGGGGCATAGGCTGAAGGTGCGCCCGGACAAGCTCCTCCACCCAGGTGGGGCTGGCGAGGCTGGCGGGGCCGGAGCTGATCGCGGCACTTACTCCGCTATCAGTCGTCCGTGGCCGGCGTGGGCTTGCCATCGTCCTAGAGGTCCCAGACTGAGAGGGACTGGCCACTGCATCATCAGTCCGGCAATGAAGGAGCCACGCGAGTCCCGCCGCGGAGGCGCCCAGGTGGCCCGTGACGGCCACGAGATCGCCAGGCCGCGCGCCAGCCCTGGTGACGGGGCTGTCCGCCTGTCCCATGATCGCGACGTCTATGACGATAGCTTGCGGGGACTTGACCGTATCTCCGCCCACGATCTCAACGACGAAGCGCTCAGCGACAGCCAGCATGCCGTCGTAGATGGCGTCCACGTACGCGTCGCCGACGCTGTTGTTGAGCCCAACCGAAGCGAGAGCGTAGAGGGGAACGCCGCCCATGGCGGCGATGTCGCTCACGTTCACGGCGAGCGCCTTCCATCCGAGCTGCCAGGGGGTGATAAGGCGCCTATCGAAGTGGACGTCCTCGACGAGCATGTCGATGCTGGCCAGGAGGTGTCCGCGGGGCGGCCGCAGTACGGCGGCGTCGTCACCTATCCCCAGGATTGCCGCGCACGCCGCCGAGCGTGCCGCTGCCACGCGCCGCCTTATGCGGCCGATGAGACCGAACTCGCCACCCTTAATACCAGTCCCGGTCGTCATCTCAACCTCCCGGCTTTCTGCCCCTCGACGCCTGCACTCTCGGCTTTCGTCTCCGTGACGTTCCATCTTAGATCGACCGCCTCCCAAGCCCTCAGGGGCTTTCAGGATCCCAGGCCCTCCCCGGCTGTCTGCGTCCCTCTACGCGTCCCGCTCGTCTCAGGCTCCAGTCGCTATCCAGCCGCTACCCAGCAGCCACTATAGGTGGCCACCTGCGAGAGAGGTCAGCGGCTACCTGCAAACCCCTCCGCGTAAGACCCCTCCGCGCAGCGCAAGGGCTTCGTCTACGATCGTCCGAAGTTCCCGGGCCGCCGCCTGGATGTCTTCCGCGGCCACGACCGCCGATACGACGGCGATCCCGGCGACCCCCGTCGCTATTACCTGCGCCGCGTTGCTCCTAGACACCCCGCCTATGGCGACCACGGGCAGGCGCGTAGCCTGCACGATCCCCGCCAGGCCCGCGAGTCCAAGGGGGGCCACTGCCGCGTACTTCTTGGTGTCGGTCGGGAACACCGCAGCGGTCCCGAGGTAGTCGGCGCCTAGAGCCTCCCCCTCCGCGGCTTGCTGGGCGTTGTGCACGGTCAAGCCGACTATCTTGTCCGGCCCCAGTAGCTTGCGGGCGAGCGGCACGGGGAAGTCTTCCTGGCCGAGATGGACGCCGTCGGCGTCCACGGCGACCGCCACGTCAACGCGGTCGTTCACTATGTAAAGCGTGCCCGTGTCCCTCGTGATTCGCCTCAGCCTGAGCCCTACCTCCACCATCCGCCCGGCGTCCCAGTTCTTCGCGCGGAACTGGACGGCCGTCGCGCCGCCCGCTATGGCGAGAGACACGACCTCCTCCTCGTCTCGTCCCTTCGCAAGATCCCTGTCGGTCACCACGTAGAGCTTCAGGCTCTGGAGGAGCCTTTCCTGCATATCCTGCATAGCCTGCACCACCTCCGTAGCCTCCACCGCACTCACCGGTCTTGCCACCCTCTCCGCCCCTTCCGCATGCGTTACCTCCGGTCGGTGCCGCGTCTGCGGCTCCGGGGCAGCCTCCCGCGTCGTCACATGCCCGAGTGTCGATCCTGGCGTTCGGGAGCTGCTCCCGCCTCCGTTCCTACCGCCCGCGCCTTTGACTCCGCCTTGGTCTCCGCTTTCGCCTCCGCTTTGACCTCCGCGACCATCCACGCCCCCGCCTCCACGGGCACGGGCCTTGCCGTCCTCGCCGCCGAAAGCCCTCATCCCTAGCACCCCGCGTCGCACACTCCGCCTACATCCTCACCTTGAGGCCGCTCCCGAGCTCCTCGGGAGTCATGTTGAACAGGCAATCGAAGAGCGCCGCCTCGAAGCTCCCCGGGCCCTCGCTCCTCGCCGCGGCGAGCTCCGCTGCGTAGCCGTAGTACGCGAGAGCCCCCGCCGTCGCCAGGAGCAGGTCGCCCTCGCCCTCCACCGCCGCGAAAGCCGCCACGACCGAGGTGGCCATGCACCCGGTGCCGGTCACGTGACGCAGCAAGGGATGGCCGTTTTCTACAACGGCCAGGCGGTCCCCGTCGCTCACGAAATCCGCCGCTCCTGTCACCGCGACCACGCACCCGAGCTTTCTCGCGGTCTCGCGCGCGAGGGAAGCCTTGTCGTGGTGTCCGCTCACGGAGTCCACGCCTTTGATGGTGGCCCCGAACCCGCCGATGACCGAGACCTCCGCTTCGTTTCCGCGCAACACGGATACACGCACTTCTGACAGGATGCGCTCGACGCTTTTGGTTCGTAGGGGCGTCGCTCCCGCGCCCACCGGATCGAGCACTACCGGGATCGAGCGCTCGTTAGCGGTCTTTCCCGCAAGGATCATGGCTTCGACAAGCTCGGGAGTGAGTGTGCCGATGTTAAGGACGAGCGCACTCGCCGCGCTCGCCATGTCACAGACCTCTTCCAGGGCGTGCGCCATCACCGGGGACGCGCCCACCGCCAAGGTAACGTTGGCGGTTATGTTCGTGACCACGACGTTCGTGATGTGGTGCACAAGGGGAGCCTGCTCCCTCACCTTTCGAAGAACCTCGGGAATGCGTGCTACGAGACTCGGATCTCCTATCGGACCTGCTGGCTCTCTCGTTGCGTATCCGGTCGTCATGACCTCTCTGCCCCTCCTCTAGTCCTCTTCGTCCTCCACATCCTGCTCATCCTCATCATCCCCTTCACCTGCTTCATCTGCTTCACTCCGCTGCAGCCACTGTATCCGCTTCCTCCGCTTCATCTGCTCTATCCGCTTCATCCTGCTCATCTTCCTCATCCGCTCTAGCGGCTTCAGCCCGTTCATCCGCTCCAGCCGGCCAGCCGGCTCAGCCCCCTCAAGTTTAGGGGGGCGGCCGCACGTGTGCACGCTCGCGCGCTCGTACACCTGTGCCGCGCACACCCGTACGCCGGCACGCGCACACCTGCGCGCCGGTACGCACATACTCTCGCGCCCGATCTCCCGCACGTCGCCACCCTCGCGAGAGCGCTCCCTGACTCTCCCGCTCCTGGACCGCTCCACCGTCGGAACCGCCCTACCTACCGGCGGAAGTAGAAGTGGTTAGTTGGCCCGCACCCGTGGCCGAGGGAAAGCGAGTTCGCCACCGCCCACGTGATGTAGTCCTTCGCGGCACGAAGCGCCTCCTGAACCTTCATGCCTAGGGCGAGATACGCCGCTATGGCCGCGGAGTACGTGCACCCGGTCCCATGTGTGTTCGCGGTGGCGTAACGCTTGGCACGGAGCTCGATGAACTCCTCACCGTTGAACGCTATGTCCACCGAATCCCCAGGCTGCTCCCGCAGGTGACCGCCCTTTACCACGACCCACTCCGGTCCCATGTCCTTTAGCCGTTGCGCAGCTAGCCGTGCTTCTGACGAGCTCTTGATTGCGACGCCCAGGATAGCCTCGGCCTCGGGGATGTTGGGAGTGAGCACGGTAGCGAGCGGCAGCAGGCGCCGGACGAGCGCGTCTCTCGCGTCGGGCGACAGGAGCGGCACGCCGGTCTTGCTCACCATCACGGGATCCACGACCAACTTCCGCACCGAGTGTCGCCTGATGGAGTCCGCCACCGCCTCTATGATGGCCGCGGTGGCGAGCATTCCGGTCTTGGCCGCGCCAACCTGCAGGTCCATCAAGACCGCGTCGAGCTGGGCGACGACGAAGCCGGGGTCAAGCACGGACACTCCCGGCACGCCGAGGGTGTTCTGAGCGGTCACCGCGGTGAGCGCGACCGCCCCGAACACGCCGAGGGACGTGAACGTCTTGAGGTCCGCTTCTATCCCCGCTCCCCCGCCGCTGTCCGACCCGGCGATCGTAAGAGCCACCGGGACCGTATCCGGCTCGGTTCGCTCGAAATTGGGCGCTACATACTTCGAGATCCTCACCATCAAGTCACCTCAGGCTTTCTTGAATCAAGACATGTCCTGTTTTCGTGCGGCAGAGCGTCGTGCTGCAGAGAACATCACGTGACAGCACCGTCGGTTGGCGCACTGAGCCGGGACGCCCGCCGGATCATTCCCAACACGTAGATGAGACCAGCAGCTATAAGGCTTGGTATCGATGCCCCTATCGAGAGACCATTCTCAGTGCACGCGTAGTACGTGACCACGCCTATGACCCACGCAATCATGGCATGAGGGTTCACGCCGTGAACATACCAGTACGCACCTCCGTGTTTGAACAGCTCCTGAACCAACAGCTTTCTCCTCCTAACAAGGAAGTAGTCCGACAAGACGATCCCGAACAGGGGTACAAAAACGCCCCCTATGAACAGAAGGAAGCTTTCATAGCGCTCGATGGGGAAGATGGCCGCCACCAGAGTGCCGATGAACCCAGCCGCGAGAATGAGATGGCGCTCAGGCAGCCGTGGGAATAGGTTCTGAGTGGACACCGCAGTTGAGTACACATCGAGGAAGGCGGTTGTGATCGTAGAGAAAGCCACTATGACCAGCGCGACTGCCCCAATCCCCAGCCTTATGAGGATCCCGACTACATCGGCTGTCCCCGCGGCTAGAGCAGAGATCAAGCCTAACGCATACATGAGGAAACTCGAGACGAAGTATCCTATCCAGGACCCGAAGAACCAGCCTTTCGCCCCTCTCCCAAACCTTGAGTAGTCGGCAACTAGGGGAAGCCATGACAGAGGCATCGCTATTACCAGGTCAGTCGCGTACCCAAGGCTCATCCCCCCGCCCCCGTTTGCCGCCTGGAGGTCGCCTAGACCCCGCGTCGATAGGATCCTGTACCCTACATAGAGGGTTAGCACGAGAAGCAGACCAGAGACAATGGGCCCGAGCCATCCCCAACCCTTACGACCCGCCCAGGCCCAGGCGGTCGTCGCCGCGCCCATCACCACCACCCACGTCAGGTAACCGGAGAAGCCGCAGATCTGCGAGCTTAGAGTGTTCAGTGCCCTCGCCGCGACGACCAACATCACGGCCGTCCATCCTACGAGCTGGATCACGTTCAACACAGCCGCCAGATACGAGCCTCTAACCCCAAAAGACGGCCTCACCGAGACCATCGACGGGATCCCGTGATCCGTGCCGACCACACCGCCAAGCGTGAGGAACGTGTTGCCCAGAAAATGCCCTAGGAGATTCGCCGCAGTTCCCATCAGAAGACCGGCTGGGGCCAGAAAGCCGCCTGCCAGCACCTCAGCAAGGGATATGCCCGCGCCTACCCATATGAAGAAGAATGCCCCTGGCCCCATGGTTCGTTGGTCCACTGGAATTGGTTCAACCTCTGTTGCCACACCTATCTCCCTTCCTCAAGGGCTCGCGTGGCCGCGCTCGTCCGGCCTCTCATCTCCTCTGCCCCTGATCTCCTCTCACCTGCCCGCCAACGAGCAAACGGCGAGCACAACGAACACAACAAACGAACACAACAAAGGAGCCGTGCCACTTGGGTCACGGCTCCCGGACTTACAGTCTCGGCGACGAGCTCGGCAACGCAGCCGCCGGCTGTCTTGCCGCCCGCTTCCCTACGGTGGCATTACCCACATCAGGTTCAAGGGGTTCGGGTCGCACCCGTCTCAGCTCAAGCCACCACAGACCGCCGCGCAGCTGCGTCGCTGGGGTTCCACGCAGCCGCTCTAGCCGTCGCCTCGCGCCGCTCGCCCGCATGGTGGCTTTCGCTCCCCCACGGAACGGTCATGTGTAGTTTTTCAAGAGGATTATAGTCCGGCACTTCCCCTTCAGTCAACGTATCTGATAACCGTACTGGGACCTCTCTTCTTCATTGACCCGAGACTTACCTTCAGTAACCGTGCGCTCGCTTCCATCAGGCGCCCGACTCGACTCCCCAAGCGTTTCAACGCCGCAGTATACTCGATGCCTCAGTCAACTCGTTGTCTTGGCTAGCATCGCTGCCAGGTCACGGCAGGCAGCATTTCGAAACCCATCTGCCCGAAGTGAGAATCGAACGTGAACGCCTTGTCGCACCCGATCCTCGACATGATGACGAAGCTTAGGCAATCAACGAAGCTGAAGTCCTTGTCATGGTACTTCTGTGCGAGCTGCCAGGCAGCTTCTTCATCCGCCGGACTCGCACGGATGTACCGCAAGACCTTGCTCTCTCGAATGTAGGTGCCTACTGATATTGCGTCAGCGTGGGTCCTGCGGAAGTAGGAGTATACCTCGGCGAAGACGAAATTCGTTGTGACCAACTGGACTCGCAGGTCGCGCATGCGTTCAGGGGTGAAGAACCCCTTCGCCGCCTCGTGGTGTCTGTCGCTCGCGTCGTGCAAGGCAATGAACGCCGAGGTGTCTATGAAGAGCCAGTCACCTGGACGTGCCATCCGGCCTACCTTCTGTTTCCGCGGGCGTTCCTTGGCGGCGAGATCGAGCGGGTCTCGTCCGGTAGATGTAGCGGTCGTGGTCCACGGAACCCTCCTTGCGCCCTGTCGCCACAGCAGTTGCCGCAATGCGGAACAGCGGGTCGCCGTCCGCGACGATCTCGGCGCCTCCCATTTCCTTGTCTATCAGACTCCGGACCACTTCGGCGATGCTCGTGTTGTACTTGGCCGCGCTTTCTTTGAGAAAGAGGTACTGGGCCTCGTCCAAGTAAAGCTGCGTCCTGTACTTATCCCTTCTTGCCATTCTTGCCACACCATCCGCCTCCACTTACAGGACAATGCATTACAGCATGTGCCCCAATCACCCGTTCTTACGTTCTCACTGGCCAGCCGTGTTTGCGACGTCCGCCGGCCGTGTCCGGGGGAGCTCGTTCCCTGACGAGGAGGGGATGAGCGAACGCGGTGAGTTCCTCGGCTCCGGTCTAGAACCACTCGAGCGCGCGGTCCGCGATGGCAGCAAGGGTCCCGCGGCGAAGGGAGATGGCTCCTTCAGGACACATCTCGTGGCAGCAGAAACACCGTATGCACCTGTGGCGATCTATCATCGCGGTCCCCACCGAATCCACCGTTATGGCCTCGGGCGGGCATGACTGCGCGCAGACCCCACATGCGACGCACTTCGCTGCGTCCACCCACGGGCTTGCGGTGACGTGCTTCCGGACCGCCCTGATAAAGGTGAATATCCCCGAGGTCGCTCGCGCCGCAGGCGGCAAGGCGAAGTCGGTCACGTGGAAGTCCTCGGGTCGCGCCCCCACAACCTCTATCTCCTCGGGGCGCGTGCCCCGCTTCCCGATCTCCCTCGCGGCTCGTAAGTACGGCACGCGCATGGGATCCACCCCGGCGAGCCGAAGGGATACGACATCCAGGGCGACCGGGTCCTCCGACGCCAGTATGGCCCCGATGTGCCTGGTCCGCCCGTGCGAAGGCCCGTTGCCGTCCATGGCCACCACCGCATCGAGAATCGACAGGCTGGGCTTCACGAGGTCTACGAGGTCCAGCAACACTAGGGAGAAGGTGCGGGGATCGTTATACCTCAGGTGCATGCGCAGTTTCTCCTTGCCCGCGATGCACCCAAAGAGATTCTTCACGGCCCCCGTGAACGTCGTGAATCCGTGGGTCTTCATCTTGGCCACATTGATGATGGCAGAGACGTCAGCGACTGGCCGGCCAAGGACGAACTCCTTGCACACCCGCCCGGCCGGGTGCTTTCGCGCCACGCCCTCGCCGAGAGACACGAGGTCCACGCCCGCCTCATGGCAGACCGCGGCTATCCCGCACTTCGCAGCGACATCGGACACGCTGCCGTGGCCGGGGCTGTCTCCCACCACGACGCTCGCCCCGGCCCGCTTCAGAACATTGAGGACGGCGCCCACGACCGCGGGATGGGTGGTCACGGCCCTGTCCGGCGGGTAGGGTGAGAGCATGTTGGGCTTGACCAGCACAAACCCTTCACTTGGCAGGAATGCCTTGGCGCCGCCGAGGAGGTCGATGACCGAGCCGACCGCCTGTGAGACATCGTCCCGCAAGTACGACCCGCACACACCGAGAGCTACCCTGGTCTTCAGGGTGATCCCTCCAATCCGCATCTCTCCAACCCACATCCCCGGCACCGGTAGGCGACCTTCGAAGCACGTTTTCGGGGCTCTTCAGCCTTCTGGTCCGACAGTGCCGCCGACAGTGCCGCCCCCCTTTTGCAGCCGGGCCCACTCGTCCTTCAGGTCCACCGTGCGGTTGAACACGAGCCGCCTCGCCCCGCGCGCCCCATCTGCCTCGCCCGAGGCAGCGCCAACGCAGCCCGCATCGCCCGAAGCAGCGACCCCACAGCCCTCACTATCTTCAGCAGCGCCCGCGGCGCCTCGCGACGAATCCGGATCCACGCAGAAGTACCCGAGGCGCTCGAACTGGAACCTGTCGCCCGGCACCGCTTCCGCCAGCGACGGCTCCACTTTGCACCCCGTGAGCACCTCGAGGGAGTCCGGGTTCACGCACGAAAGGAAGTCTTCCTCGGCCGCCGGGTCTTCCTTTGTGAAAAGCCTATCGTACAGCCGCACCTCAGCGTCCACCGCGTGCGCTGCCGACACCCAGTGCAGCGTGGCCTTTACCCGGCGCCCGTCCGGGGTCGAGCCCCCGAGCGTGTCCGGGTCGTACGTGCAGTGCAACTCCGTCACCTCGCCCGTCGTCTCGTCCTTCACCACCCCGGTGCACCTGACGAGACACGCGTACCTCAGCCTCACCTCGCGTCCGGGCGCAAGACGGTAGAACTTCGGCGGCGGCTCTTCCCTGAAATCGTCCCGCTCGATGTAGAGCACCTTCGAGAACGGCACCTTTCGCGTCCCCATGGACGGGTCCTCGGGGTTGTTCACTGCCTCGAGCCACTCAACTTTGCCCTCGGGGTAGTTGTCGATGACCACTCGGAGCGGACGCAGGACGGCCATCACGCGCTGGGCCCGCCGATTCAGGTCCTCGCGGACGCAGTGCTCGAGCAGGGCGATATCCACGACGCTGTTGGCCTTGGCAACACCGATGCGTTCGCAGAAGGCGCGAATCGACTCCGGCGTGTAGCCGCGCCGCCGCAGGCCCGATATGGTGGGCATCCTGGGGTCGTCCCAGCCGGACACGAGCCCGCGCTTAACAAGCTCTAGGAGCTTGCGTTTGCTCATCACGGTGTAGTTCAGGTTGAGCCGGGCGAACTCGATCTGACGGGGCCGGCTCGGTACGCTCACGTTCTCGATGAGCCAGTCGTAAAGCGGCCGATGGTCCTCGAACTCCAGAGTGCAGATGGAGTGGGTGATCCCCTCGAGAGCGTCGGAGAGCGGGTGGGCGAAATCGTACATCGGGTATATGCACCACTTGTCACCCGTCCGGTGGTGCGCCGCCCTCAAAATGCGGTAGAGAACGGGGTCGCGCATGTTGAGGTTCGGCGACGCCATGTCTATCTTCGCTCTGAGAACGCGCGAGCCGTCCGGGAATTCCCCAGCCCGCATGCGCCGGAAAAGATCGAGGTTCTCTTCGACCGAACGGTTACGGTACGGGCTCTCTCTCCCGGGCTCGGTGAGCGTGCCCCGATACTCCTTGATCTCCTCTGGGCTCAGGTCGCACACGTATGCTTTGCCCGCCTTGATGAGTTCGACCGCAAACTCGTAGAGCTGCTCGAAATAGTCGGACGCGTAAAACAGCCTGTCCTCCCAGTCGAAGCCCAGCCACCGGATGTCATCTTGAATGGATTCGACGTACTCCACGTCCTCTTTCGTCGGGTTGGTGTCGTCGAAGCGGAGGTTGCACAGGCCGCCGTACTTCGCCGCGATTCCAAAGTTCAGGCAAATCGCCTTGGCGTGCCCTATGTGCAGGTATCCGTTGGGTTCGGGCGGGAAACGCGTGTGCACGCGGCCCTCATTCTTTCCTCTCTTCAGATCCTCGTCGATGATGTCCTCGATGAAGTTTGAAGGTGCCGTCATCCTGTAGACTTCCACCGCCTGAACCTCCTCGGATCTCGCGCTGACGTAACTAAATTCTACCACACGACCGTGCCCAGGTCTAGGCAGGACGCCGGATGCAGGCGTATACTCCACTCGTGCTTTCTCCGCTCTCGTCTGCCCTCGTCTCGTCTTCCCTGATTTCGTCCCCCTGCCCTAGTCTGCCCCGCCCTCGAGTCTGCCCGCCTTCGTCTCCCCTGCTTTACACAAAGCTCAAACCCGCATATACTCTCCCTTGGGATGTCATTTGCGCCATCACGTGGGATCAAAGGCTCATTCTTCCATACACAGTCTTCTCGGGAGGTGCGTTTCCCAGTGCCGGGCGTCAAAGTCATCACTGACTCCACTTCTGACCTCTCTCCGGAACTCATCAGTAAGTATGGAATCACCGTGATCCCCTACGTCGTCAATTTCGACTCCGACAGCTTCCAGGACGGGGTGGACATCTCAACAGAGAAGCTCTTCGCACTGGTCGCAAAGCGGCAGATGCTTCCCAAGACCGCAGCCCCGAGCCTCGGGCATTTCCGGCGAGTCTTCGAAGAGGCGTTGAAAGACGGGAGCGACATCGTGTACATCGGCATCTCGAGCAAGTTCTCGTCGGGCACGCCCACCGCGAAACTCGCCGCCGCGGACTTCGACGACGGAAAGGTCACCGTGATCGACTCGGCGAACCTCTCAACTGGCATCGGGCTCCAGGTGCTCCTCGCCTGCGAGTTGGCCGCTGCGGGCAAGACCGCGAGCGACATAGGGACCGCTGTCGCCGATGTCATCCCTCGCGTGAAAACGTCCTTCATCATCGACACCTTGGACTATCTCAGAATGGGCGGAAGATGTTCGGGCGTCCAAGCCCTCGTCGGAAACCTCCTCCGGATACGGCCGGTGATCTCTGTGGTTGACGGCGGCATGGTGGTATCGGCCAAGGTGAGAGGTCCGAGGAAGAAGGCCCTTGACAAACTGCTCGACGATTTCAGAGCCGACGCGGACCGCGTGGTGCGGGATCGAGTCTTCGTGACTCACACCGGGTGCCATGAAGACGCCCTCTATCTGATGGACGGGATCCGGGACGCAGCGCCTGCAGTGAAAGAAGTCCTCGAAACCATCGCCGGAGCCGTTGTGGCCAGTCACTGCGGCCCGGATACCATAGGGATACTATACATCGTGGAGTAGAGCTGTGGGACGGCACCCGAGCCACCACGGCTAGGACGTTCCGTGCCGTTGGGTCTCGCCTCGCATGGCGTTTGGCGGGACCAGTCTCGCGTGCTCGATGGGCACGCCCGCCGCCCACCTTGCAATGTGGGTTGGCCTACGCACCTTTCGGCGCGACAGGCAGCACCACCGTAAACGCGGACCCTTCGCCGGGTGCGCTCTGGGCACGTATAGTGCCGCCGTGCTGCTTCGCGATTTGCATGGAAATGGTGAGCCCCAGGCCTGTCCCGTGCTTCTTAGTGGTGAAGAACGGCCGGAAGAGATGGGACATGACGTCTGCGCTCATCCCCGGCCCGGTGTCGCGGAACTCGACTTCCACAAAGCGCCCGTCCGCGGAGGTCCGGGTGGACACGCGTAGTTCGCCGCCTCCCACAGGAGCCATCGCCTCGAGGCCGTTCCTGCAAAGATTCAGGAATACCTGCCCCAGCTTCGTGCCGTCGGCCATGACCTCCGGCGTGTCATCGGCGTACGCCCTCACGATCGTGATTCCGGCGTCCAAAGCCTGGGGTTCCACGGCCTCGAGAACCTCTTCGAGCATGCCCGTGAGAGAAAGCGGCTCGAGCTCCGGTGTCATGGGCTTCACGAGCAGTGAGAAGTCCTCCACGATGTTGCTGATCTGATCGACCTGACGAAACAGCCGCTCTATCCTGCTCTTCATGGAGTCAGGCACGGACGGGTCGGACTGCATCACCTGCAGATAACCTTTGATCACCGCAAGCGGATTCTTGATTTCATGGGCGGCTCCCGCAGCGAGTTGCTCCAGGGTCGCTATCCGCTCCGCCATGGCCTGTTGCCCTGCGCCTAACGCACGGCGAGTTCGAAGCGACATGTTCTCCCAAGGAGCGGCGATGTCGTCGCACACGGCATCCAGGAACTCGAGTTCCGCCTGGGAAAACGCCTCGCCGCCCGGCCTGCCCAGTACCAGGACGGCGCTGACGGACGCACCAGTCCAGAGCGGCGCGATTACCCCTGCCTGCCAACGCGGGTGCGGAAGGGAAACCCTCTGTACCCCAGGCGCGCTCCCGAATGGTCTCGCATTTCGCAGTGCCTGGTACACCCATGCCTCTGCGTTGGGATCTCCGCTCGAGCGTCGCGCAGCGTCCTCAGACAGCATCGGGACCTCGGCAGCCGATGCCGCTTCGCCTGCTTCCCTCGTTCCCTTGTGGCTGGGACCACTGCCTGGGTCGACTATGGAAAACAAACATGATTGGACGACCGCGAAATCCTCGGACCCGTTGCGACGCTCCGCAAGCGCACCAACCTCAAACTCGACGCCAGCTCTCAACCCTCTGAGGAGTACTTCAGCCGCATGTGCGGGACTGCTGCACGTCTTGCTGACGGCCTCGAAGGCTTCAACGAGACTAGACCTTGTTTCCCCCGCAGCTTCGAGACGGTGCACGCTCGTCTCCGCAAAGGCCTCGCTGAGCGCCTCGGCCACGGCTTCCATGAGTCGCGTGTCCGCGAGTTCCAGTCTCTCGCCCTGGGAAACCCAAAGCTCAAGCACACCTACGGTCTCCCGCCCGCACCGGACCGGCAGGCAGACCACTGTGCCTTCCGCACGTCCTCTGGCCTTGTACACCAGCGGGCATGCATGTCCTTCAGACCCTGCACTGATTCCTCCAGCCTCATTCCGCGCGAGCAATCCACACCTCGAGGAGTGAACCGGCTCCATTCCCCTCGCGGAGGACGGCCGTCCGGATGATGCCAAGACTTCGAGCTCCCCTGTCTCGAGGTTCAAGACCCTGAACACCGCGGCATCAACGAGGCAGGCCTTGTGAAGGAGTAGGACGGCAGCGTCCAACAGGCAGCACAGCCGGCTCGCGGTCCGGAGCACAGCTCGAGCTCTCAGCACCTTGAGAAGGCGAGGAGCTCCTCGGGCAAACTCCCTATCGTGAAGTAGCCGACGCGCGACGTCTGCCAGCTGATCCGTTATCGCGCGAAGGAGTTGTTCAGACTCGGTCGTAAACGATGGCGACGATCTCCCCCGGAAGACCGCGATCGCCGCCACCAGGCACCCGTCCTCGCCGAGCACGGGCGCAACCAACATCGACGACACGTCGAGCGCGTCCCGCACGTCGCTCGGAAGCTCCGCCCTGGTGCCCTGCCGGGCAGCAACCGCAACGTAGCCGGCCACGTACGTCCAGAGGCGTCGAAGCCTCTCGGATGGCGGCTGCGGATCGACGTTCGCGAAAGACTGGGTCGTCGACTGCGCGGTAGGATCCACCTCGACGAGCAGGGCATGGTCTGCCCGGCACGCGAGGCGAACGACGCGTAGCAGCTCGCGACAGAATCTCGCTCTCCCGCTGCGGTCGCCGATGAAGAAGATGTCCTTCGCCGCCAGCGCAACCCAGCACGTCCCCTGAGGTGAGCGCGACATCCCTGCAAACGCGGCGTGCGGCACGCGAGAGTCTCCCCTGTCGCGATGTCGACCGTAAGTCACAGCGGCATTACCTCGCTACCTTCTCGAACCCCCCTCTTGCCATGGTCAATACGGCGGGGGATTCAGGCTCGAGTGCTCGAACCTCTGCCGAGGTCCACACGGCCGCCGGCGCGTCCAGCGCTCCGCAAATCCGCACAGGGCAAGACGCTCGACGACCACCAGCAACCACGGCCTTTGCGCACGCACTGGGCCGGGACCACCGATGGTCGCGGACTTCGCCGCAGCCACATCACGTTGACACTGCCCGGAGCTTTTCTGCTCCTCCGCGCACTCGAATCGGGCGCGCTCAGTCCCTCCCTGCTGGCCCGCCTCCAGCCGGGAGCGGTCGTCTGGGCGCAGCGGTAACACTACGTAGCTCTACCATCCGATGCAGCGGAAAGATGCAGCAACGATGCTTCCCAAGGAGCCCCTAGGAGGGCAGCTGGGCTCAAGTCTTGCCAGGACAAGTTGTATTGCTTTCTCCAAATGTATTGCTTTCTCTAGTAGCAACATTCGACGGGACAATAGTATTCCCTGCCATTAGGAGCGATTTCAGCCCAATTTGACGGCCGTCTGCAGGACCGATGAATCCCGCCGTGGCGCCGTCCATGCCCTCTCATCCGAGCAAGAGCTTGGCTCCAGCCGCGAGCAGCAGTAAGCCTAGACCTTTCAGCCACGTAAGAGGCATAGAGCGAAGACCGAAGAGGCCAAAGTGATCTATGAGCAACGCGGTGAGTACTTGCCCAACTATTATCGAGGTGGTAGCTATGGCCGCGCCCAGCTTCGGTATGCTCGACATCACTCCCCACACTATGAGCACTCCGATGATGCCGCCGAGCGGGCCGTACCAGGGCCCTTTCGTGACTCGACCGAGATCGCCCCCACCCATCTTCATCGCAAACAACAGGAATGACACGCTGACGAGGCCAACGATGTGGACGACGAAGACGGCCTCCCATTGGCCTACCACCTTGCCGAGCCTGGCGTTAATTGACCCTTGTACTGCCATGGCGACCCCGGAAACGAGGGCGACGAGCAGCGCAACGACTTTGGCGGACATGTCTGCGGTAAACACCCCACACGGGTCTCGAGATCCTCTGCCGCTTTCCAGACGGTCTAGGAGCCCTGGCTGCCCGCCCCCGCCGGGCTCCCGGCTCCGGTGGCGCGCACACTCACATCACCGGAGACAACTCGAAGATCCCCGGAGCTCGTCCTTATCACGAGGGCGCCGTCCGCGTCGATGTCCACAGCGGTCCCGCGCACCACGCCGCCTGAACACGCGGCCTCTATCTCCCGCCCGAGCGTGTCAGAGTAAACCCTGACTCTCTCAAGTATCTCCAAAAACCCGCCTGACAAGAACCTCCCGTACAGGAAGCCGAGCTTCTCCAGCGCGAGATCCAGTATCTCCTCCCGGAGCGCCGCGGCGCTCGGGTCGAAGGGGGGCACGAGCGTTCCCGCAAGCGCCCTCACATCCTGGGGCAGATCCGTCACGTCCACCGCGACATCGATGCCTATCCCCACCACGACATGCCCAACTCGTTCGCCGCGCCATCTTCCCTCCATGAGCGTGCCGCTTACTTTCTTCCCGTTCACGACCACATCGTTGGGCCACTTCATCATGGCGGGTAGCCCCGCTGCCTCTCGGACGGTCTCAGTGACTGCCACGCCAGCCACGAGCGAGAGCTTGCCCAAATCCTTCGGCGGAACCGTCGGCCGAAGCACGACAGAGAACCACAATCCGCCCCGCGGAGAATGCCACACGCGTCCCATGCGGCCCCTGCCACCGGTCTGGGTCTCGGCGACCACGCAAGTCCCCTCGGGCGCCCCGGCCTCAGCCATACGCATCGCGACGGCATTCGTGGAGTCCACTTCTTTGAGGCGTATCACCTTCCATTCTAGGGAGCGGGGGAGCAGCCCCTCCGTGTCTCGCCTTGCTCCGTCCCACGCCGCGCGGCGCTCGTCATCCGCGGCGTCCTCTCGTCGCACCATGCCGAGGTATGTGCCCCCTTCCTGTTTCAGCCTGCTTCGTTTCAGCCTGCCTCGAAGACTGCTCACCGAGCGGCGCTTCCCGTCCCCCGCATTCAGTGTCCTCTTCCGTGCCTGCCTCCCCCATGTTGGCAACCCCCATGTCTGCTTCCCCCGTGCCCGCCGACCCCGTCCCCGCCGTCCCCGTGCCCGCCGCGTCCTCCCCGTCAAGCCCTCGCCACCACTGCCCGGTCGTGTGGAGAGCGACTCCATCGCACATCGCAGGCGCGCGGGCGAGATCGCCCGCGCGTGTCCCGCTCGGGGTCCTCAAGTCGGGAGCGATCTCTGCGAGAGGGACCATGACGAACCCCCTCTCCCACATGCGCGGATGGGGAACCTCGAGGTTCTTCGAACGAATTCGGCGGTTCGCGTACAACAGGATGTCTATGTCGATGGTCCTCGGGCCCCACCTTATGGTGCGTTCGCGCCCGAGGCCGTCCTCTATGCCCTGACACAAACGCAAGAGCCTGAGGGGTGAAAAGTCGCACGTGATCGCAACGACGGCGTTGAGGAACGGCCCTTGTTCCTCGTACCCCACAGGCTCTGTCTCGTAAAGGGACGAAATCTTCTCGACCGCAACCCGTCCCGACCCTTCGAGCATCCTGATAGCCTCAGCCATGTTACGCCGGCGGTCCCCCACGTTCGACCCCAGCCCGAGGTACGCCAGGACCGTCATCAGCGTGCCGGCCTCCTGACGATCTCAACCCCAACGTAGTCCAGTACTCCGCCCATGGCCACGTCGGGCTTGCGGACCCTCACGATGACCTCGTCCACTTCGTGAGCGGCCAGGATCTCCTGCGCGATAGTCTCGGCCAGGGCTTCAATGAGGTTGAACTCGCGCTCCTCCACTATGTCCTTTACGAGCGTGTATACGTCCACGTAGTTTATGCCGCCCGCATCGAGATCATCGGCTTGAGCGGCTGTGGACAGGTCGGTCGCGAGCTCCACATCCACCTCGAACCTCTGGCCAAGTTCCTTCTCCGCCGGGAAGACCCCGTGATACCCGTAGAACACCATGTTCCGGAGGACGATTCTGTCACTCGGCCCCGCCACGCTCTGCCCCTCCTCTCACGATGGCGTCAGCCATCCTCGCCACCCTACTCATGTATCGTACGTCGTGGACCCGCACGATGTCCGCGCCGGACGCGATGGCGAGCGCCACCGTGGCGGCGGTGCCCTCCAGCCGTTGGTCCACCGGGAGGTTCAGCACCTTTCCGATGAGAGACTTGCGTGACGTCCCCACCAAGATGGGGAGGCCGAGGCTGCGAAACTCCTTCAGTCGTCTGAGGATCTCGAGATTGTGTGCGACGGTCTTGCCGAAGCCGATCCCGGGGTCGATGACTATGCTGTCGCGGGGGATTCCGTACGCCTCGGCCCGGGCCACGGCATCTCGGAAGAAGCCCAGGATCTCCCCAACCACGGAGTCGTACTGCGGGTTGTCCTGCATGTCGCGAGGAAGCCCCTTCATATGCATGAGCACGACCGGAACTCCCGCCCGCGCCACGACCTCGCCCAGACGTTCATCCAGGCGTAGACCCGAGATATCGTTAACCATGTGGGCACCTGCCGCGAGCGCGGCCTCCGCGACTTCGCTCTTGTAAGTATCCACCGAAATGGGGACTTGCACCTCGGCGGCCAGGCGCTTCACGACGGGGATGACGCGCGCCATCTCTTCCTCGAGCGGAACGGGCTCGGCGCCTGGTCTGGTCGATTCCCCGCCTATGTCGACTATGTCGGCACCCTCCTCCACGAGGCGCCGGGCGTGCTCAACCGCAGCCTCGGTCGTACAGTGCTGTCCGCCGTCCGAGAACGAGTCGGGCGTCACGTTTACTATGCCCATGATGTAGGTTCTCTCGCCAAGCGCAAGTGTGTGCTCCCGCAGCTTGAGCGTCCGCCGCGTCCGCGCCACCGGAGGCTCGCACGTGTCAAGCACCTCAATGATCTCACGGGCGATGTCACGCAGGCCGAACGGCTGCCGCAAGAGCCCTTCCGCAGCGCGACGCAGCGTGCGAGCTGTGCCCATGAGGAGGACGTCAGTGGAATCAGTGGAAAGGGAGGCAACTCCGTCGCTGACCGCCGCCTCCCCACCTTTGGAAAGCATCTCCTCTTTGATGAGGATTGCGGCCCTGAGCGGCACCCGCTCGAGACGGATGACCCTGAATACTCCTTTGGGCACCATTATCGACACGCCTTCGGGCGCGACACCTATGTCGCGCATCTCTCGCTCCAGGTCGCCCTCGTCGTTCACGAGGATCAGGCGTGCGTTGTGAGAAGCCACGCCTCGCTTCTCCTGCTCTCGAGCGCGCTCCCCGTCCACTGCGGTCACCCCGTCTTCCACTGCCCGGGCTCTTGCGCCCCTCAGCTCCCGACTCTCAGCTCTCAGCGCGCGGCCGGGGTCTAGACCACCTTGACCCCGAGCGTGCGTTCCATCTCTTTCAGGGCAAACTCGTGCGCCGCTTCGTCGAACGACGCCACGCAGTCACGCGGCACGACTACTCTATAGTTCAGCATTCGCGCGTCAACGGCGGTATACAGGTCGCAGATGTTCGTACACACGCCTACGAGCACTATCTCATCGACACCGAGCTCGCGCAAGGTGAGGTCGAGATCCGTCTGAAAGAACCCGCTGAACCTGCGCTTCGGAATCACCTTGTCCCCCGGACGAGGACGGATCTCGTCCACGACTTCGGCGCCGGGTGTGCCGGCCACGCAGTGAGGCGGGAACATGGCGAATTCCGGGTCATCCGCAGCATGCCTGTCGCAGACGTAGATCACCGGCCATCCAGCTGCGCGCGCCTCGTCGATCTTGCGCGCGACCGCCTGCACGACCTTCGCCGCCGGTGGGCCTATCGAGAGCTTCCCGTCGGCATCGATGAAGTCCTTCAACATGTCGATCACCACGAGCGCTTTGCCAGGCATAGCTCACACTCCCTTCACGCGGCCGCGCGGCCGCGAGACCGCCACGCTCAAGTGCTATCGCAGCTGGGGCACGAGCCCAGATCCCATCTCAAGTTCCTGCTCACTCCAGCGTCTCGCGAACCCGGGCCATGACCTCGTCGCGTATGATTTCCGCGGACTTCAGCGCCTTCGCCATCTCTTCGCGCATGGCGGAGACGAAGGCCTGGTCCTTTATGGAGCCAAGGTTTATCAGGACATTTAGGTACGCCCCGTGCAGGGCGGCGTCCGCCGCGAGGCAAGCCACTGCCGCGTCGGACAGGGCGCTCTGCGCTCCTTCCCTCACCGCGAGGTCAGCGAGGCGCATCACCTCCACCGCCCCCTTCGCGACTTGCGAGGGCACTCGGCACGCTTCCTTGAGGGCGTCCTGGATAGCGGCGCTGCGAGACCTCTTCTCTTCGTCAGAGGACTTGGGCAACCGGTACGCGGCCATCACCGCTTCGAAAGCCGCCGCGTCCTCGTCTACGAGCCTCTCGAAGTGGCGCCTGAGGCCGCCCGCTATCTCCACGACCATGGTCATGTCCGCCTCCACGTCCGCCGGCCTGCGCGAGGCCTCGCCTTCATGGGACGACTCTGGCGGCGTGACCGGTCTAGCTTTGACTAGCGCTGATTCGACGGGAGGGGTCGCACCCGACTCGTGCGCAGACGTGGGCGTTTGCGCGCGTCCCCCGGCGCTCAACTTACGAAGCGTGAGCGAACCCACCATGCTCACGAGAGCGGCGGCGAGCGCCGCCGCGAGCGCCGACACGCTGCCTCCTCCCGGCGTTGGAGAGCCTGCCGCGACCTCGTCGATGAAACTGCTGACCGTCAGGTTGGTAAGGCTCACAAGACCCGCCTCCCCTCGCTCACCACGAGCTGTCCGCGCTTTATCACCTTGTCAACGAAGTTCGTTCCAAGTTGGTACGGAAGCTTGAGATGAGTGTCCACGTCGGCGACGATGATGTCTGCGAACTTCCCCACCTCGATGCTGCCCATCTCGTCGCTTCGCCCGAGAGCGTGCGCCGCGTTTATGGTGCACGCGCATATGACCTCCGCGGGATGGAGCCTCATGCCCAGGGCCGCCAGGTTCATCACGAATTGCATCGAGAGCGTGGGCGACGTGCCGGGGTTGAAGTCCGTGGCAAGCGCGACGTGGCACCCGGCGTCGATGAAAGCCCTCGCGTCGGCATACCTCCCGAGCATGAGCGTAAACGAGGTGGCCGGAAGCAGCGTGGCCACGACGCCTGCCTCCGCCATGCGGCGAATGCCTGAAAGCGACGCACAAAGGAGGTGGTCCGCGCTGGCCGCACCGACCTCAGAAGCTAGCTCAGCGCCTCCCATGGGCGCGATCTCATCCGCATGCAGCTTTGGAGCGAGCCCGGCCGCCTTGCCGGCCTCGAGCACGCGGCGGCTCTGTTCAACCGAGAAGACTCCTTCCTCGCAGAACACGTCGCAGAACTCCGCGAGCTTATCGGACGCCACGCGAGGAATAATCTCCTCGATGACGCAAAGCACGTACCCATCGGGATCTCCGCGGTACTCCGGCGGCACGGCGTGCGCCCCGAGGAAGGTTGCGACGATGTCCATGGGGTGGCGCTCGGCGAGCTCCCTGGCAACGCGAAGGCATTTGAGCTCCTCGTCTAGGGACAGCCCGTACCCGCTCTTGACCTCCACGGTAGTCGTGCCGTAGCAAAGCATGGCGTCCAGGCGTCTCATGGCAATGTCGACGAGTGCCGAGGCGGGAGCGGCGCGGGTCGCTCTCACCGTCGACAGTATGCCCCCGCCGGATGCCAGTATGTCCATGTAGGAGCGCCCCTCGGCTCTCTGGATGAACTCGTTCTCCCGAGAGCCCGCGAACACCAGGTGCGTGTGGGAATCGACGAGGCCGGGCAGAACCACCTTCCCGGAGGCGTCAACGACTCTAGCGTCGGAGGTCAAGTCCACCTTCGCCCTCACCTCAGAGGACGTGCCTACCGCGACTATGCGATCGCCCATCGCGGCGACGCTGCCGCCCTCGATGACGCCGAGATCGCGCATGGCCTGACCGGTGCGAGGCCCGCCCGCGACGGTAACTAGTTCGTTCGCGTTCTCCACGATGAGGTTGGCCCGGATTCTCACGTTCATATCCTCCCGCTCGTCTTCCGACCGGCGTCTTTGTCCCCGATCGAGTCCCGTTTCAGGTCGCATCCAGTGGTATCCGGCCGTATTCCGCTGCGGTGGCCTATTCCCACACGCGGGCCTCCAAGACCTGCTTGCGGCCGAAGCTCTCGAGGCGAAGGTAGTGCTCAGCGGCGGCGAGGAGAGCATCCAGCGGAACGAGGCCCACGATCTCGCTGCCGACTATTGGGACGCCGTATCGCTCGGCCTCGGATCTCACCAGGTTGAACACTACGTGCATGGGGGTCTTCTTGAAGTTCGTGAGATTCATGGAGACCTGAGCCAGGTTGCGGTCCTCGAGTCTGATCCCGAGAGCCTTCACGTACATGAGCCCGCCGCTCGAAGCCCGGACTACGCGGGCTATTCTCTTCGCTATGGACACGTCCGGAGTGCCAAGGTTGATGTTGAAGGCGATGAGGAACTCTCGCGCCCCGATGACCGTCGCCCCGGCGGTTGGGTGCATGACGGGGTCGCCGAAGTCCGGGCGCCTTTCGGGGAGGTGGATCTCTTTCTTCAAGCCCTCGTACTCGCCTCTTCTGATGTCCGCGAGGTTTCTTCGGTCGGGTCGGGTCGCGGCCTCTTCGTAGAGGTATACGGGGATGTGTAACTTCTCGGCTACCTCCGCGCCCAGCTCGCGCGCTAGGGCGACACAATCCGCCATGGTAACGCCGGAGACGGGCACGAACGGGACCACGTCGGTGGCGCCGATGCGAGGATGCTCCCCCCGGTGCTCCTCCATGTTGATGAGCTCCGCGGCCTTGCCGATGGCTCGGAACGCCGCCTCCTTTACTAAGGCGGGCTCGCCGATGAACGTCAGCACCGACCTGTTATGGCTGGGATCTGACGAGAAATCGAGAAGCTGCACGCCCGGAACGCTCTCGACGGCCGCCGCGATCTCGCGAACGACCTCGGGCCTGCGTCCCTCGCTGAAATTCGGAACACATTCGACGATCTGCCTCGACATGCCTTTCATCTCCCCCACAGGCCGCGTCGCACGTCCAGTCGCAAGCTGCTTCGCACGACCTTGGAAGGCTCGACATCCAAGTCGACATCCAGGTCCGCGGGACGAGCCTCCTCAACCGCCTCGTCGAGGCATCGTATAGCTCGTAGATCGCTTTGGATCTCTGCCTTCAGGACGCGGAGTTGCCTTGCATCAACAACCATGCGAGAGGTCCTCTCCCTCCTGAAAGACTCGGCGGCGGAGCTCGGGCGAAGCGTCTTCAAGCACAACCAGGTCGACGCCGAACGAGGTCAGCTTGGAAACCTCCGAGAAGACACGCCAGTATTCGGACCACGTAATGCCCTCTACTGCGAGGTCGATGTCGCTCAAGGGCGTAAAACCGTCTCCGCTGGCGAGTGACCCGAAAAGTATCACTCTGGCTGCGCCAGCTTCCGAAAGGCGCAGCGCGATCTTCTTCGCGTCCGCCTTGGCCGCGCGCTGCGCTTTCTCGCACTCCTTCGCCCAAAGCCGCGCCCTCCGCCTTATGCCGTCCACATAGGGCCCAACATCTACCGCAGACCCTTCCACCGCAGACCGCGTCTCTATCGGCGAGTCGGAGTCTCTCATATCACTCACCGCCTTGCCTTCCCCGTGTCGCCGTGCGCGCCCTTGTAACCTGATTCTACCAGACGAGTGAGGGACGGTCAACGCTATCGCAGGGCCTGCCGGCCTCGCGGATCACCACAACACCGCATTCAGTGGACACTCGGAAACAGCTTGAAGGTGCCGCACGGATCGTGGTAGAATCTGCCTAAAGCTAGACTCTGCCAGAACCGGACGTGGCGCGGACGTGGCGCGGCGCCGACCGGGTGCCGAACGCTCTGCACGACCGCTGGCCAGACCGACAGCGGGCCGCTCGTCCAACCCGCGCGATGGCGCGCGGCGCGAACACCCAGGGTGCGAACAGCGCGGTGCCGCACATATCAAGGGGGGGTAGAGGGAGGGGTGAAGGTGGAACGAGCGATCACCGTAAGGGATCTGACGAAAACCTTTGCTGTCCGGCAGAGGGAGGCAGGGCTGCGGGCGAGCGTACGCTCCATCCTCAAGCCCCAGGTGTCACAAGTCCGCGCCGTGCGGGGCATCTCGTTCGAAGTGAACCAGGGTGAAACGGTGGCCTTCATCGGCCCCAACGGGGCGGGGAAGTCTACCACCATAAAGATGCTTGCGGGAATACTCTTCCCGACATCCGGGCAGGCGAGTGTGCTCGGGTTCACGCCGTGGCGAGACCGGGAGCGACTGGCGTTCCTAATCGGCTCCGTCTTCGGCCAGAAGTCTCAGCTCTGGTATCATCTGCCCCCGCTTGACACCTTCGACCTCTTGGCCAGGATATACGAGCTCGACCGGAAGGAATACCTGGCCCGACGGGATCACCTCATCGAGACCTTTGAGATAGGGGAGTTTCAGCGCACTCCTGTACGCAAGCTCTCCCTTGGCCAGCGGATGCGCTGTGAGTTGGCAGCGTCCTTGCTGCACAGACCGCAACTCGTGTTCCTGGACGAGCCCACAATCGGGCTGGATATCGTGGCGCGTCAGAGCATCCGGACGCTCATAAGGCAGGCTAACGAGGAGGAAGGGACGACGGTTTTCCTCACGTCCCACGATGTCGGAGACATCGAGGGTCTCTGCAAGCGCGTCATCGTCATAAACCATGGCGAGCTCATCCTCGATGAGAGCACGTCCTCACTCAAGCGGAGCTATCTCAAGAGCAAGGTGGTCGACCTGAGGCTCGCTTCACCGGTCGGCGAGGAGCACCTGCAGCTTCCGGGGGTGCAGATCCTGAAGGCGAAGGGGTATGGCCTGAAACTGGAAGTGAATACGAGAGAGCAGCGGATAGAAAACGTGGTCAGCCTCATCCTTCAGCGCTTCAACGTTGTGGACATCAACATATCGGACCCGCCGCTCGAGGACATCATCGCCGCTATATACCAAGAGACAGCCCCCAGCCCCGCCGCTGCGCCTGCCTCGGCTGAGACTCGGACTGCGAATGCGGCCTCTGCCACAGCCGGGAGCGACGGCCGATGCGACGGCGAAAGCGAAAGCCGTTGGAGCGGTGAAGCGCGGGACCGAGAGGCACCGCAAGCCCTGTCAGGCAAACGCGCCTTACCCGATGACACCGACGCTTCGAGCCGCGGAGGTGGCACCGCATGATCCGAATCATCCGACGGCGCGGATCCGCAGGGGCGCAGCGCTTACATCAGAAGTCTAATGGCTCGGGACACGGCGCGTCTCGTGGCTCGGGGCGCGGCACATCTCGTGGCCCGGAATACGGCGCGTCTCGTGGTCCAGCGGACGATTGCGGCTGTGGTCGCAGGCATCGACGCCACCACGCGTCTGCAAGCAAGTACCTGGCTGTGTTGGGGCTCTCGGTCGAGACCGCCGCGGCGTATTTCCCGGACACCGCTGTCCGGACCATCTTCATGGCGGTTGTGATCTTCGTGTTCGTTCACCTCTGGCACACGACGTACACGGTAACGGGCAGTACGGCCATAGCGGGGTTCTCCGTAGCACAGATGATCTGGTATCTAGTCATCACGGAAAGCATCATCACCGGAAGGATTCGCTACTGGCGTAACATGGACGAGGAAGTCCGATCCGGACAGATCGCGTACTCCCTGAACAAGCCGGTGAACTATCTTACCTTTCACTACGCGACTTTCCTTGGGGAGTCAATAGTCAAGGTCGGAGCGAACCTTCTCGTTGGGAGCGTGGTGGCCATTGTCATGGTGGGCCCGATAAGCGTGCCGCTGCGGGCAGCGCCGTTCGTGGCCGCGTCGATGCTGCTCGGCCTCACCGTGGATTACATGACGGCAGCGGCCATCGGCCTCTTGGCCTTCTGGGTGGAGGATACCGCCCCGTTCGGTCTCATATACAACTGCCTCGCGCTGATTCTGGGCGGGACCCTCCTGCCTCTCGAGCTCTTTCCGGCAACGCTGCGAAGGGTGGCCGCGGCGCTTCCCATGAATCAAGTGGTCTATGCTCCCGCCAGACTGCTTGCCGATTTCTCGAGCTCGCAGCCGTTCTCCATCCTGGCGCGACAGGTCGCCTGGGTCGCCGTGACCGGTTGCGTGCTGTCGTGCGTGTTCCACCTCGGAAGGAGGCGCCTGGATGTCAACGGAGGGTAGAGCGGGTAAAAGGGGCAATTGCGATGGAGATCTTGACCCTCGCCCTCGTCGCGTCGTCGGCACGGGACGCGTTACTAGAGGCACATCGGGAGCTGCGCGTGCATCTTCAAGGACAGGGCTCTTGGCGGACATGCGGCTAATAGCGGCCTATGCCCGACTCAACTTGCAGGCCGCCATGGAATACAGAGCCAGCTTTATCTCGCAGGTATTCGGCATGTTCTTGAACGACGGCATATGGCTTGCATTCTGGTGGCTGTACTTCACGAGGTTCCCGGTGCTTGGGTCATGGCAGCGCGAGGATGTGGTGGTGCTGTGGGCGGTTCTGGCCACGTCCTTCGGCGTGGCAACGGGGGTATTCGGAAACGCGCTTGGTCTTTCGGGGCTCATCCTTCGGGGCGACCTCGACTACTACCTCGTGCTCCCCAGGGATGCGCTCTTGCACGCCCTCGTGAGCCGCATGAGCACTTCAGCGTGGGGCGATATCGCCTTTGGCACCCTGGTCTTCCTTGCTTTCGGGAACGCGACCCCGGTACGTCTCCTCCTCTATGTGCTGTCGGTGAGCCTCGTCGCCGTCTTTTTCGTGAGCTTCTTCGTGCTCGCGAACTCGCTTGCGTTCTTCATCGGCAGCTCTCAGGGGCTCTCGGAGCAGCTTCAGATGACGCTGGTTCACTTTTCGTCCTATCCGACCACGATCTTCCAGGGCGCTACGAGGGTGATCCTCTTCACGCTGATCCCGGCCGGGTTCATCAGTTCGGTTCCGGTGAACGTCCTGCGCCGCTTCCATCCTGGCTTCTTCGCGGCCCTCGTCGCCGCTACCCTGGTTCTGGCTACGGCCGCGCGCGCCGTCTTTAGTCTGGGCCTACGACGCTACGAATCCGGGAACCTCATGACCGTTAGGATCTAAGGGAAGACCGGGAAGATCTGTTGTGGGACAGCTATGGCGACGGAGGCAGAGCGGGCGAACCTGAGCTGTTGGATGGCTTGCGTGGCTTGGTCCAACACCTACCTTGGTCCCGCACCTGGCGCCCCGCCTGCTGCGGTGAATCCGACGCCACTGCCGGCCCTCCGCGTTCTCGTGTCTCCTAGCCCCAGGAGGAATCAGAAGCGGCCTACCGAATAACCCTGTGACCGCAGAACAATGGAGAACAAGCACGTTCGGCTCGAGGCGCAGGGCGCTTAGGACGCCGACCCCGAGCACTCACGCTCAAGTGAGTTCCAGGACGTGCCCAGCTTCCGCAAGTCGGCAAATACAAGTCGGCAAACATGGACGAGATTCGCGGTCACGGCCATGTGCTCACCCCGGGGCGGTACATCAGCGGGAGGGTTGCGGGCAGCCGGCGGCGAGCTGCTCGAGGACAGGGTTCGGTGACTCCTGGCCCGCCTGCGCGAACAAGGCACGAATAGCGCATGGGCGAACGCTCGGCTGAGCTATCGCCCGTAAGCTCGCCCAGCTAGGGTATTCGAAGGAGGAGCCATGACGCGTGAAGCCTTGCGCAATCCGATCGCGGGTGGCGAGACCCTTGACGCAGAGTTGAGGGGTGAGGAGAGGGCTCTGCTCTCAGACCGCGATTTGGTCGAGGCAGTGGTGTGCCTGGCCAAGCGCCCCAGCTCCGAGTCCGCCTGGTTGTTGATTGGCGTTGAAGACGACGGCCGCGTCACGGGTGCGCGCCCGCGCCACGAAACCGGGCGTACCGGCACTGCGCGGCTTACAGCCACGATCTCCAATCGCACCCGGCCGTCCCTAACGGTGCGCGTGCAACTTGTCCCGATGGACGGCAGGGAAGTGCTGGCCATCGAGGTGCCGCCGAGCCGCGCCCGCGTCGGCACAACCGAAGGGCACTACCTGCGACGCGCCATCGGCGGCGATAGCCGCCCCGCGTGCGTTCCTCTGCACTTTCATGA
This sequence comes from Bacillota bacterium, assembly GCA_024653485.1. Taxonomy (NCBI): domain Bacteria; kingdom Bacillati; phylum Bacillota; species Bacillota bacterium. Next base: position 49,310 of record JANLFY010000017.1, read on the forward strand.
GATGCAAGCCCTCCAGGCTGATCGCGGACTTCTTGACTATACCACACTGGTCGTCCCTGCGGCCCGCTGGGAAGACCTCGACCCCCTGGAATTCGAGCGGTTCCGGCGCAGCATCCGCGAAAGGCGGGGCCGCAGCGACGAGACCTTGCTCGATCTACCAGACCTTGAACTGGCGAAAGCCCTCGGTGCCGTGGAGGCCAACGGCAATGTCAACGCCGTACGGGTGCTCGGGCTGCTGCTGTTCGGCAAGGAGGAGTCGCTCCGCCGCCTGCTACCCGCCCATGAAGTAGCCTTCCAAGTGTTGCCCGGTCAAGCGGTGGAAGTCAACGACTTCTTCCGCTGGCCGCTGTTGCGCGTGATTGAGGAGATCGAGGCGCGCTTTCGCGTCCGCAACCGCGAAGGGGAACAGCTCGCGGGATTGCTTCGCATAGGCGTGCCCGACTACCCGCCCGCCGCCTTCCGCGAGGGCTTGGCCAACGCCCTCATCCATCGCGATTACACCCGGCTAGGCGCGGTGTATGTCCAGTGGCACGATGACCGCATCGAGATATCCAATCCCGGCGGTTTCCCGGAAGGCGTGCGCCTCGACAACCTGCTGGCCACGGCTCCGCGCCCACGCAACCCCTTACTGGCCGACGCTTTCAAGCGCGCGGGAGTCGTTGAGCGCACCGCCCGCGGGATCGACACTATCTTCTACGAGCAATTGCGCAACGGCCGCCCCGCGCCTTCCTACGCGCGCAGCGACGCGACGCGTGTTGTGCTGGTATTGCCCGGCGGCGAGGCCAACCTCGACTTCGTGCGCTTGCTTGTCGAGGAGGGGCAGGCCGGGCGAGACCTGCGCTTGGACGAACTGCTCGTGTTGAACGCATTGTGGCAAGAGCGCGCCCTTACGACGGAGGAGGCCGCTCGGCTGATTCAGAAGCCCGAAGCCGATGCCAGGGGCGTGTTGAACCGCCTCGTGGAGGCTGGATTAGTCGAGGCGCGGGGCGAGAGAAAAGGGCGTGCCTGGCACCTTTCCGTCTCTACCTACCGGCGGCTCGGCGCAAAGGCCGCTTACGTGCGCCAGCGCGGCTTCCAACCCCTGCAGCAGGAGCAGGTGGTGATGCAATATGTGGCGAAGCACGGCCGCATCACTCGCAAGGAGGCGGCGGAGCTGTGCCGGTTGTCGCCGGATCAAGCCTATCGGCTACTCACGCGGCTCACCGAGGAAGGCAAGCTCGCACGACATGGAACCAAGAAAGGGGCCTGGTATGAGCGTCGCGTGTAGAATAAACGCGTACTGTCATTGTATTACCGCGCGCGCAAATACAGCCGCGATGCTCCTGCGGCGGGTATGGCGGGTAAGTGTCCGAACCCGGACTTCGAGAAAGGCAACTGGTACGGCGAGTGCCCGCGCGAGGTCAACCGCTGGAAGTACGACGTGCCGGGTGTAGGAATGAGAATGATACCTAGCCTATAGCAGGGAGTTGCGACCGATGAACCACAGCGAAATCGTCAGTTTCATCTGGGGTGTTGCAGATCTCATTCGCGACACTTTTAAGCGCGGCAAGTATCAGGACGTGATCCTGCCGCTCACGGTGCTGCGGCGCCTGGACTGCGTGTTGGCACCTACCAAGGAGCAGGTGTTAGAGACGCAGGCGCGTTTCAGGGACAAGCTCGAAAACCTCGAGCCTCAACTACGCAAAGCATCGGGCCTCGCCTTCTACAACACCTCGCGCTACGATTTCGAGAGGCTCCTGGCTGATGCACCGCATCTTGCCGCCAACCTCCGGAACTACATCGCGGGGTTCAGCCCCAACATGCGGGAGGTGCTCGAGCGGTTCGACTTCGATAACACCATCAGCAAACTCGATGAGGCCGGACTGCTCTTCAAAGTACTCGAGCGCTTCAAGAACGTGGACCTGCATCCGGATAAGGTCGACAACCCGACGATGGGGACGATCTTCGAGGAGCTGATACGCCGCTTCAATGAGGCCCTGAACGAAAACCCAGGCGAGCACTTCACGCCTCGCGACGTGGTGCACCTCATGGTAGACCTTATGCTTGCAGGTGACGAGGAGGACATACGCCGCGAGGGGGTTGTGCGTACAGTGTATGACCCATGCTGCGGTTCCGGCGGCATGTTGACGATAACTAAGGAGCATGTCACCATCGGTTGGCGGCGCAACGGCGAAATCATCCGGCAGCCTATCAACCCTAATGCCACCATCTACCTCTTCGGCCAGGAGGTAAACCCCGAGACCTGGGCCGTCTGCAAGTCTGACCTGCTCATTAAGGATCCCACCGGTCACGATGCTGACAGGATCGCCTTCGGAAGTGTGTTGTCCAAGGATTCCCACGACGGCTGGACATTCGACTACATGATCGCTAACCCCCCGTACGGCAAGGACTGGAAGCGCGATGAGGAAGCCGTGCGTGCCGAGCATGAACGGGGCGTGGCGGGCCGCTTCGGCCCGGGGCTGCCGCGCATCAGCGACGGCCAGCTCCTTTTTCTGCTGCATATGCTCGCGCACGCCAAGAAACCCGAAGAAGGTGGCTCGCGCATCGCCATCATCATGAACGGCTCGCCGCTGTTCACCGGCGATGCCGGCAGCGGCGAGAGCGAGATCCGCCGCTGGCTCCTGGAGAACGACTGGCTCGAGGCGCTCATTGCCCTTCCCGAACAGCTTTTCTATAACACCGGCATAGCCACCTACGTCTGGGTGCTCACCAACCGCAAGGCACCCGAGCGCCGTGACAAGGTGCAGCTCATTGACGCGTCCGCCTTCTGGGCGCCGATGCGCAAGAGCCTCGGCGACAAACGCCGCGAGATCCTTCCCGACCAGGCGGCAGACATCGTCCGCATCCTGCGCAACTTCCAGGATGGTGAAACCCGCCGCATCGTGAAGGACGGCAAGGAAGAAGAAGTGGTGGTGAGCCGCATCTTCCCCACAACCCACTTCGGTTACCGCAAGATCACCGTGGAGCGTCCGCTCCGGCTGAACTTCCAGGCGAGATCCGAGCGCATCGCACGGATCGAAGAAGAAAGGGCGTTCCAGAACCTCGCCCAGTCCAAGAAGAAGGGGGCTGCAGGGGAACGGGAAGCCGCTCAGGGTCACGCGCAACAGGAAGCCATCCGCCAGTTTCTCCAAGGGCTTCCGCAAACGCTTTATAAAGACCGCGAGGAATTCCAGCGCATGCTCGAGAGCGAAGCGGAGAAGGCCGGCCTAAAGCTCCCCGCGCCCGTGGAGAAAGCCATGCTCTCAGCTCTCTCTGAGCGCGACGAGACCGCCGCCATCTGCCGCGATGAGGGTGGGCACCCCGAGCCTGACTCTGAGCTGCGTGACACGGAAAACGTGCCCCTGCCTGGAGGCGACGACCCCGTGGATGCCGAGGGCATGCCGGCAAGCGTGCGCGCGTTCTTCGAGCGTGAGGTCAAACCCCATGTGCCCGACGCCTGGATCGATACCAGTAAGCGTGACCCGAAGGACGGCAAGGTCGGCATCGTGGGCTACGAGATCAACTTCAACCGTTACTTCTACCGCTACACCCCACCGCGGCCCCTCGAGGAGATCGAGGCCGACATCCGCGCCATCGAGCAGGATATCGTGCGGATGTTGGCCGAAATGACTGGTGGCTCGTCATGATATCATTGTAAAAACGTTGACATATAAATATAAGTGGGTACAATATTACACATGAGACGCTCACAGCGTGAAGAGGTACTGGAACTCGTTTACAAGCATGGGTGCCTTACTGCCCACGAGGCTGCCCAGAGGGGGATCCACAGCCAGATCCTCACACACCTCGTGCGGGAAGGTGCCCTGGAACGCGTCGCCCGCGGACAATACTGCCTGCCCAACCAGCCGCTCACCGAGCATCACAGCCTCGCCATCGTTGCCCGCGCCACCCCATCTGGCGTGGTCTGCCTGCTCTCTGCGCTCGCTTTCCACGGCATCGGCACGCAACTCCCCGCCGAGGTTTGGGTTGCCATCGACCGCCGCGCCCGCCGGCCGAACCTGCGTTATCCTCCCCTGCGCGTCGTGCGTTTCAGCGGCCAAGCCTTCACGGCAGGGATCGAGACGCATTCTGTCGAAGGACAGTCAGTTAGAGTCTATAGCATCGCTAAGACGTTGGCCGATCTGTTCAAGTACCGGAACAAGGTCGGCCTGGACGTAGCGCTCGAAGCCCTGCGCGAAGCATGGCGTGAACGCAAGTTCACCATGGACGAGCTGGACCGCTACGCAGGCATTTGCCGCGTCCAGCGAGTGATGACCCCTTACCTGGAGGTGCTGGTGTATTGAGCGGCACAACCAGTGGTCTGGCGCAATCTGTCCATACACGCCTGATACGACATGCCCAGTCGCTGGGAGTGGACCCAAACCTGGTGCTGACCCGCTTCGCCACTGAGCGCCTGCTCTACCGGCTGTCCCGATCTCGGCATGCCGAGCGCTTTGTGCTCAAAGGAGCGCTCCTGCTTTTCATGTGGCTGGGCGAGACCATCCGCCCGACGCGCGATGCAGACCTCCTTGGCTTCGGCGATGTTTCGGATGAGACCCTGGCCGCGACTTTCGCGGAGGTCCGGGCTGTAAACGTAGAACCGGTCCTCGGTGCCGCCGCGCGAGCAGGGGATTTTCGTTTCGTCTGGCAGCCCGGCGGCCCCTGGATGCCGTCGCCCCGGCGGGAGGGGGTCGCGTCTTGAAGCCCTACCCGGCATACAAGGATTCCCGCGTCGAGTGGCTGGCAGAGATTCCGGCGCATTGGGAGGTAAAGCGGCTTAAGCGCATCTTCTTCGTTCTGAATGGCTCGACCCCCCAAAGTGGAGTCGCCGAGTATTGGGATGGCGACATCCCGTGGGTTACTCCCGAGGACCTTGGTGATCTACAGAGCTCCGAGATTGCCAGAACCCGGCGCTAT
>JANLFY010000018.1 GCA_024653485.1 Bacillota bacterium
CGCCGCCCAGGAAGTGGTGGTAACCCCTAGACGCCACAAACGCTACACGCACCCGCATCTTGGCGTGCGCTTGACATGATCCGGCCGCGACGGTACAATTTCATGTGGGTTTCTCCAAATTCGAATTTCCCGTCAGGCAAAGAGGTGCCGACGTAGCTCAACGGTAGAGCAGCTGATTTGTAATCAGCAGGTTGGGGGTTCGAATCCGCCCGTCGGCTCCAGGATTTCGAGGGCGTGCGAGGTCGACTAGACGCGGCAGGCCTTCTTCTTTTCCTGTATGGGGCGGGCTTGCCACCATCAGTGCCATGGTGGACGCGATCTATCTGGATCCCGGTTGCATGCCTGCCATGAATTCACGATTGCTCATGGGACCGGCGTGCCAAGATAGCGGTAGCGGCAACCACAGAGCAGCTCCGCTACCGCTATCTGTGAGGTGCTACTTGGTCCCGGCAACTGCCATGACGAGCACGTCCGTCAAAGCCAAGAGTCACCAGACCCGGACGCGTCTGCGGCTGGGTCTGGCCATGGGCGTCTCGTTGGTCTCGTGTTCGCTATCGGTTGCGCCGAAAACGCATAGGTGGAGCAGCTGCCCCTCGTCTACCAGCCCGGCGCCTACGAGACCTTTTCCGCGAAGGCGGATGTCGGTTCCTCTCCCAACTGAAGGATACTCCTGACACTCCATCCTCTTGATTGCGTCGAGCACCTGATCCATGTTGGCGGTCAGCCGGCCATCCTTGGTCTGAGCAAGTTCCAGCGCCTCCATTGCATAGCTGCGGATGAGTTTGGGCCACACCTTCGCCAATGTGTCCGGAGGCGCGAACAAGTCAAGGCAGCTGAACCGCCCGTTGATGAACGCCGCGACCCCAGACTGTCCATCCGTCGGACTCAGCCCCTCAACATACTCTCGCAGCTTCTCCTCGAAGCCGACGTAGATGTCGTGGACTGCGTCAGTAGCCGAATGCGCGTGCATCCGAGCCTGTTTGCGGTCGATCTCTTCCCATATCGCCCCCTGGTCCGCAGTGAAGGCCATCCCCTGTCTCAGGCTGGAGCCCACCTGCGCGGCCTTCTGGCGACGGAGTGTGGCGTAGCCGAAGATGCCGGTCTGCTCAAACGTGCGGGCGCCATATTGCCAGCGTCCGCGCTCGACACAGCTGACTGGAACCCTGATCTTGCTCTTGGGAGGAACGAGCAAAGTCGCATTGACCATCCTGTTCTGCTTGGCGCCGACCAGTTCTTCGCCGTCAAGGATGAGCACTGCTTGCTCAGACTTGTTCTCGACCATGACGGCGTTGACCAATCCTCCTTCACCTACTTCCATGACGACAAGCACTCTTCGCTGCAGTGCTTCGTCCAGGAGCAGATAGGATACCGCAGTCTTGCATTCCATGAAGAGCGGAAACAGCGTGAGGTTCAGCCTTTGCTCGGGCGTGCCGTGCTTGACAGTATCCACGAGACTGCTGATGGAGAACCCCATGTTTATCACCTCTCGGAATGTGATGCGGGCCACCATTGGCCGTGAAACCACATTGGACGCCAGCCCAAACGGTGGTTTTCATCCATCCATGGGCTCCAGGGGAATGAGGCCCAAACGCGTGTCCATCGCAATCCAACACCCAGCGCGAATTCTGCGTGACCTGGTCTTCAAGCCACAGACTGCCATCAGGGGTGGTCTCGCAGGATCTCTACTGAGCCTCATCGTCATTGTCGCCGGCCACGAGAGCTGAGCAGAGAACGCAGCGAGACTTTCCCCGCCGCGCAGCGGCCATACCTTCGCGTTGAGGGGCACGAGTGGTCCCAAGTGGCAGAGCCGAAAGCCAGGCCGCCATGCCGGCGCGGTCTCGCACCGGCATTGTCCCCGCTTCCCCTCGACAGCAGATGGTCTCGCCTCGGACTCAGACGTACCAATCGTGTCGCCCGGACTAGCTCGCAAAGCCTCGCCTGCGCGAGCACTCCTCCAGCGTCGACAGCAGGCGGTCCACTTCCTCATCGGTGTTGTACGGCGCCAGGCCCACCCTCACGACACCGCCCCTCTCAGCCAGACCGAGCCGCTCGATGAGGGTGGTCGCGTAGAAATCACCGTGCCAGACGAAGATGCCCCGGTCTCCGAGGAACCTTGCGACGTCCACGGGGCGTTCGCCTTCTACGGTGAATGAAACGGTGGGCGTGCGCTCGGCGCAGGCGGGGAGCCCGTAAACGGTGAGCCCGGGGATTGCCGCGAGGCCTTCCATGAGTCTCGAGAACAGCTGCCTTTCATGGAGGTCGATTGCACGCATCCCGTCCAGGATGCGCGACCTGTGGGTGCTTCCGCCGAAGGCGAGGTCATGTCTTTTCCCCAGCGTCGTCGCAGCGCCGCCGTTTCCCGACGACTGAACTGCTGTGCCCGGTGCTGTCCCCAGGCTTGCTATGAACTCTACTGCTTGGATCGCGCCCGCGATGCCCTCGAAATTGAGCGTGCCCGTCTCGATCTTGTACGGAGGCGCGGAGTTCTGTGGACGCACCTTGTACGCAGCAAGGCGCTCGAATGCCTCACGACGGCCGTAGAGAACGCCTATGTGCGGTCCGAAGAACTTGTACGCCGAGCACAGCAGGAAGTCGCACCCGATGTCCTGCACATCGATGGCCCCGTGCGGCGCATAGTGAACCGCGTCGACGACACATACGGCTCCAACGGCGTGAGCGAGGGACGATGCACGCTTCACGTCATTGATCGTCCCGACGGCGTTCGATGCGTATCCCAGAGCTACGATCTTGGTGCGAGTCGTTATTGTTCTTTCCAAGTCATCGTAGTCAAGGGTGCACTCAGGCACTTTCACGCGCACGGACCTCACGACAACGCCTCTTTCCGCCAGTGCCTGCCATGGGCTGCGGTTTGCCTCGTGGTCCAGGTCCGTGATCACGATCTCGTCGCCAGACGTGAGCGTGCGGCCCAAGGCTCTCGAGAGGGCGAAGTTCAGCGTGGTCATGTTGGCGCCGAAGGCGATCTCGTCAGCGGAAGCCGCACCGAGCATATTGGCCATGGCCTGACGCGCTGCAGCGATGATCTCATCGGTGCGCCGGCTCGTCGCGAACTCGCCGTGGCTATTGGCATTGGCCTCCTTGTAGTAGCGCTCCACCGCCTCTATCACCCGGATTGGGACTTGTGTGCCGCCGGGGCCGTCGAAGTAGGCGGCTGTCTGCCCGTTGACGTGTAAGCTGAGAGCTGGGAATTCCCGTCTGCAGAAAGAGAGATCGACATGCATCCGCTGCTTCCTCCTCTTCCTTCCCTTCCTTTTCCCTGCCATATACCTTCGACGGTCTCTGACCAAGTCCTGTCGCACTTGCCTGCCCAGCACTACAGCAGTGCGCCGCTCATGCGCAAGCGGAGGGCTCTGTCGGGACCACGAGCTAGGTGCCGCCAACGGGCTTGGGTGCCGTCCGGCGGCGCGAGCAACAGACTCTTGCATAGCTGCAACGTCTGTGCTAATATAGAGACGCGGTGCAGGGCGTTCGGCTTCGCCCGCCTGGCCTGTGAGGCTGAGTTACCGGGTCTTTCCCGACAGCCAAAGGCGCCAGGGAGCGCCGCGGGCGTCTGTGCGTGGTATGCTCGCCAGCCCGTGTCGGTCGTGGTTTTGCAGCGGGCGCAAGTTCGCGGACGCACCAGACGCACCAGTCGAACGGGATGCGCAGCTAGCAGCTGGACGAAGTTTGTGGAGAGGTTCCCGAGTTGGTCAAAGGGGGCAGACTGTAAATCTGTTGGCTCAGCCTTCGGTGGTTCGAATCCACCCCTCTCCACCATCTGTTACGCGGTGAGCGGGAATAGCTCAGTTGGCTAGAGCGTCAGCCTTCCAAGCTGAATGTCGCGGGTTCGAATCCCGTTTCCCGCTCCAGGTTATCTTTGGGAGCCCATGTAGCTCAGCAGGCAGAGCACATCCATGGTAAGGATGGGGTCGCCGGTTCGATTCCGGCCGTGGGCTCCAGATGTGTAATCGATCGATGCGCCTTCAGCTGTGGCGCTGTTTTTTTTGTACCGGTGGGATCTCGTCAGGGCGCGACGACGCAAGGGCTCGGCATGCGGGGGTGCGCTAACACATCATGCGGCCGACCGGCGCGTCCGAAGCGTCACGATGGCATAGTGGAACGCGGCACGCGGCAGTCCGTTATTGACATGCCTGCTGCGGTATGCTAGATTCTAGGAGTGACGTGCCGGGAGGTGTGGAAGAATGCGCGAGGGCATCACTCTTGAGTGCACCAAGTGTAAACAACGGAACTACCGCACCGAGAAGAACAAGCGGAACGATCCCGACAGGATCGAGCTGAAGAAGTACTGCAAGTTTTGCCGGAGCCACACTGTCCATAAGGAGACTCGGTAAGCGGCGGCGCGTGCCGTCGCCAGGCAGATGTGGGTTGAGCGTCAGCGTGACGTGCGTGGCGCGGACGTGCGTGGCGCGTCGGGAGATTGGCTGACTGTCGTAAGGGCCAGCGTTTGAGCCGGCAGGCGACGAAGCGACGAGGAAGGGAGCCGTTATGCAGATCAAAGAGAGGCTTGGCCGCACCGGCAAGTTTCTTCGAGAGGTTCGGGCGGAGATGAAGAAGGTCTCCTGGCCTGACCGGAAGGAGCTCGTGTCGTCGACGGTGGTCGTGGTCACCGTTGTCGTCGTGGCCAGCGCGTTCATTGGGCTCATCGACCTGGTGTTCTCTCAGGGCTTGCAGCTCTTCGTGCGGTGATATGGCGGAAAACTTCAGTAGGGGGTGGAGGGCTGCGGTCTCAAAGCGACGCGGCCCCTTGTGAGGTGGATGAAAGAGAGATAACCCGGACTGCTGAAGATGAACTCGCAGCCTCCACAATGGAAGAAGGCCCGGGGATCGTGCCACAGTCGGAGCGGGCGGCCCGCGGTCCTGCCCAGGAGCAGGAGCCCGGCGAGGCGTCTGCGGAATTGGGAGGAGAATTCCCGGAGCCTGAGAACCCAAACAAGAAGTGGTACGTCATCCACACGTACTCGGGTTACGAGAACAAGGTGAAGGCGAACCTCGAACGGCGGGTCAAGACGATGGAGAAGGAAGACAAGATCTTCCGGGTGCTCGTTCCCACCGAAGAGGAGTACGAGTTCAAGGACGGCAAGAAGAAGGTAGTCAAGAAGAAGATCTTTCCGGGGTACGTGTTGGTTGAAATGGTGATGGAGGACGACTCCTGGTATGTCGTCCGGAATACCCCGGGCGTGACCGGGTTTGTGGGGTCAGGTTCCAGGCCGGTCCCGCTCCAGGAAACGGAGATGCACGATATCCTCAGGCGCATCGGGGTCGAGGAGGCTCGTCCCAAGATCGACTTCTCGGTCGGGGAGGGCGTGAGGGTGATCTCCGGCCCGTTCCAGCACTTCTCCGGAATCATCGAGGAGATCCAGCCTGACAAGGGGAAGGCGCGGGTGCTCGTGTCGATGTTTGGGCGGGATACTCCCGTGGAGCTGGACTTCAGTCAGATAGAGAAGTTGTAGAGAGGGGCGTCGGCCGCTGGCGGGCCGCCTTCGGCTTTGAATTGGCGGGTCGGCGGGCAGGCGCTGTCACTGGGTCTCAAGAGCTCAGGAGGGAAGCATTCCATGGCCAAGAAGAAGATAGCGGCGATTGTGAAGTTGCAGATACCGGCGGGCAAGGCAACCGCGGCGCCTCCGGTGGGGCCGGCTCTCGCGCAGCACAGCGTGAACATCATGGAGTTCGTTCGATCGTTCAACGAGAAGACCGCCGCGCAGGCCGGGACCATCATCCCTGTGGAAATAACGGTTTACGAGGACAGGTCTTTCACGTACGTGCTCAAGACCCCTCCAGCCTCTTTCCTCATCAGGAAAGCCGCTGGTATCGAGAAGGGCTCTGGCAAGCCAAACAGGGACAAGGTGGCGAGACTATCGCGTGCGCAGTTGCGCGAGATAGCCGAGCTCAAGATGAAGGATCTCAACGCGACGACCATCGAGGCAGCGGAGCGGATGATCGCGGGAACGGCGAGGAGCATGGGTGTCGAGGTAGAGGCCCAATAGATCGCCCAATACCCAATGGACGACCGCAGGTGCGCCGCATTTGAACGGTTGGCCGACTGCCGGTAAGCGTGTGGCGCGAACCCTGCATGACCCGTGACACGACGCACACATTTCTCTGATACGTGGTTTTGGTGGGAGGAGCAATCCGTTAGTACCACAAGGAGGTTTGGTTGATGGCTGGTCATGGCAAGAGATATCAAGAGGCGCTGAAACAGTACGATAGGCAGGAGCTCTATGCGCCTTCCGACGCCGTTGAGATCGTCAAGAAGACGGCGACCGCGAAGTTCGACGAGACAGTTGAGGCCGCGGTTAGGCTCGGCATAGACCCGAAGCGCTCCGACCAGCAGGTGAGGGGGGCGGTGGTGCTCCCGTTCGGTACCGGAAAGGCCGTGAGAGTGGCGGTCTTCGCCAAGGGCGAGAAAGCCAAGGAGGCAGAGGCCGCGGGGGCCGACTATGTCGGCGCCGAGGACCTCGCCGAGAGAATCCAGGGCGGCTGGATGGATTTCGACGTGGCGGTAGCGACTCCTGACATGATGGGAATCGTTGGCAAGCTGGGGCGCATCCTGGGCCCGAGGGGGCTGATGCCCAACCCCAAGACGGGCACGGTTACATTCGAAGTAACCAAGGCGATTCACGATATCAAGGCCGGTAAGGTTGAGTACCGCGCTGACAAGGCAGGCATCGTCCATGTGCCTATAGGAAAGGCGTCGTTCGAGTCTCAGAGGCTTCTCGGGAACCTGGGGGCGCTCATGGACGCGCTCGCCAAGGCGAAGCCGCCGGCGGCGCGCGGCACGTACTTCAGGAGCGTCGTCCTATCCACGACCATGGGGCCTGGCGTGAAAGTAAGCCCGGTGCAGGCCATGACGCTCTCTGCGGAGCAGTAGCGAGAAAGGGTCATCGCGCAGCCCCGGTGGTCGGGAGCTGGCTTCTGAGGTCCGGTTGTGTTGTCGGCCCATGTTCAAGGTGAACTCCGGGATCGCGACGGGCTCCGGGCGGGCCCCGGAGGCAGTTCGCGACCGGCGCCCTTCCTGGGCGGGGCTCGTCGCTCGTATAGTGCACCTCTTGACAACTGAATAAGTGAAAGAGCGTTTTCCATGACCCAAGACAGCGGGTGCTCGAGCGACGTCGGAGCTCTCCGACCCGCTTGAGCTTAATGAGCAGCCCAGGGCGACAATGCCCGGCGTCAATGCTTGCCCGCCGAGGTCGGGGGACAGGCGTACATGAGCAGAGCGGTTTCGCGTACGCGTGCGGTTGCTCCAAGCCGTGCCTTTGAGCCGCTCCTTTGGCTCACATCTGTTTGTGGTCGCTTGTCGAGAGGCCCCCGCGTGTCTTGCGGGGGCCTCTCTCGATCCGTCGACCCGTGCGATCCCGACCCGGCTTGGCGGGCGATCCGACGTGCGAAAGACTTATGAAAGGAGGTGCCAGTGGAAATTGCCGAAGCCGGAAAAGGAAGCTGCAGTACAAGAAATCAGGGATAAGTTGTCGAAGTCCCAGGCCGTGGTGCTCGCCGACTATCGCGGGCTCAACGTGGCTGCTATCACCGAGCTCCGAAGGAAGCTCGGCGAAGCGGGGATCGAATTCAAAGTCGTGAAGAACACCCTTGCGCGTATCGCGTCAAGGCAGGTTGGCTTGGGAGATCTGGAACGGTACCTGGAAGGACCGACTGCCGTCGCGTTCACCTCGGGCGACCCGGTGGCGCCTGCCAAGATCATCTCCGAGTTCGTCAGGGAACACAAGGAAATGGAGATCAAAGGCGGTGCGCTCCAGGGCAAGGTCATCGGTCCAGACGACGTGAGGAGCCTCGCCGAGCTGCCGTCGCGCGAAGTCATGCTGGGGCGCGTGGCGGCTACAATGGCAGCGCCAATATCTGGCCTTGCTCGCGCTCTTGCGGGCACGATCCGGAACTTCGCGTACGCGGTGGACGCTGTCAGGAGGCAAAAGGAAGAGCAGCAAGGTGCTCCTGCGTGAGACGGCGGCATTTCGGCGCCACGGCCGCCTAGCTCGGTCCGGCCTGAATCGTGGGGCCGGTCGCGGCGAGGGCTGACGCCGTGTCGCCTGGTGCCGATGGATGATGCGTAAAGACTGCGAAAACCACAAGAAGGGGAGAGACACAGAATGACGAAAGAAGAGATCATTGAGGCCATCGCCAACATGACAGTGCTCGAGCTCGCCGAGCTCGTCAAGGCCATCGAAGAGAAGTTCGGCGTGAGCGCGGCGGCGCCTGTGGCCGTGGCGGCCGGTCCTGCCGTCGCTGCGGCCCCCGCTGCCGAGGTTGAGGAGAAGACCGAATTCGACGTCATCCTCGTGACCGCTGGCGACAAGAAGATCCCCGTGCTGAAGGTCGTCCGCGAGCTGACTGGTCTTGGGCTCAAGGAGGCCAAGGATCTAGTGGAGGGCGCGCCGAAGCCCGTCAAGGAAGGCATCAAGAAGGAAGAGGCTGAGGCGATAAAGGCGAAACTCGAAGAGGCAGGGGCGACGGTGGAGATAAAGTGAGGGAATCCGGCATACACGGACAAGGGGCGCCCGTGACGACACACGGGCGCCCCAGTTACGCTTGACAGAGGGAAGATCGTCTGCTAGCATAAAAGAATGCGGCAACCTTACTTAGGGGCATACTGTCTATCTGACTTAGTTATACTACACGAGACCCTTCTTTTCCTTCATCCAAAGAGAATTTCTCAACAGCTGACGGCAGGGAACTCTTGGTGACCTGCTTCTTATAGTGTTGTCATCCGCTCATATTCGGTGGGAGATAGGAGCGTGACAGGATGGCTGTTATGACACAGGTCGGCAGGCGGCAGAGGCTCAGTTTCTCCAAGATAGATGAAGTGCTCGATGTGCCGAACCTCATCGAGATACAGCAGCGCTCGTACGACTGGTTCCTTTCCGAAGGCCTGCTGGAGACGTTTCGGGACATATCGCCCATCCAGGACTTCACCGGCAACCTCATCCTCGAGTTCGTGGACTACTCGCTTGGAGACCCAAAGTTCTCGGTGGAGGAGTGCAAGCAGAGGGATGTAACCTACTCGGCTCCCCTCAAGGTGCGGGTCAGGCTCATCAACAAGGAGACGGGTGAAGTCAAGGAACAAGAGGTCTTCATGGGTGAGTTCCCGCTCATGACCGACAAGGGCACGTTCATCATCAACGGTGCTGAACGGGTCATCGTGAGCCAGCTCGTCCGCTCGCCGGGAGTGTACTACGGCCGCACCATCGACCCCAACGGGAAGGCGCTGTACTCTGCCAGTGTCATCCCGAACAGAGGTGCGTGGCTGGAACTCGAGATGGACTCCCAGGAGTGCATCTGGGTCCGTGTCGACCGCACACGAAAGCTTCCTGTCACAGTCCTTGTCCGTGCTCTTGGATATGGAACCGAGGCCCAGATCATTGATCTCTTGGGTGATAGCGAAGCTATTCGCAATACCCTCGAGCGAGACAACACGGAATCCGAGGCAGATGGGCTCATAGAGATTTACAAGCGTCTACGCCCGGGCGAGCCGCCGACCGAGGAGAGCGCGCGCTCGCTATTCGAGACGCTCTTCTTCGACCCGAGGCGGTACGACCTCGCGCCGGTTGGGCGCTACAAGCTCAACAAGAAGCTGTCCCTCAGCGAAAGGCTTGTGGGATGCACGCTGATCGAGCCCTTCGTAGACCCATCTACAGGCGAAGTCGTCGTTGACGCAGGGCAGAGAGTCGACCGTAAGGCCGCGACGGGAATTCAGAAGGTGGCCGACTCCAACCGCGGGACGGTTCTCGAGGCGGTAGTGGCCGATGCCGATGGCAGACCCGTCAAGGTGATTGACAACGGCAGTCCGTCGCCTGAGCTGAAAACCATCACGCGCGAAGACATAATTGCCGTGGTCAACTATCAGCTCGGCCTCATTCGAGGCGTGGGGAGCGTAGACGATATAGACCACCTGGGCAACAGACGACTTAAGTCCGTGGGAGAGCTATTGCAGAATCAATTCAGGATAGGGCTCTCCCGGATGGAGCGCGTTGTGAGGGAGCGCATGACCATCCAGGACGTCGACGTGGTGACCCCACAGACGCTGATCAACATCAGGCCGGTGGTGGCGGCCATCAAGGAGTTCTTCGGGTCGAGCCAGCTCTCGCAGTTCATGGACCAGACCAACCCCCTTGCAGAGCTGACGCACAAGCGCCGTCTGTCGGCGCTCGGTCCTGGCGGGCTCAGCCGCGAGCGGGCGGGGTTCGAGGTAAGGGACGTGCACCACTCGCACTACGGACGCATGTGCCCTGTGGAGACGCCTGAAGGTCCGAATATCGGGTTGATTGGGGCCTTGTGCACGTACGCCCGAATAAACGAGTACGGGTTCATAGAGACGCCGTATCGTAGAGTCGTGGATGGCAAGGTAACCGAAGAGATCCTTTACCTCACCGCGGATGAAGAGGACAAGTACGTGATAGCCCAGGCCAACGAGCCCATAGGCGAGGATGGATCGTTCGCCAATCCGAAGGTCGCCGCGCGCTACAAGGATCAGATCGTGGAGGTGCCAGGCGACCAGGTTGACTTCATGGACGTTTCTCCGAAGCAAATCGTGAGTATCGCCACGGCGCTCATCCCGTTCCTGGAGAACGACGACGCGGGGCGCGCGCTCATGGGCTCGAACATGCAGCGGCAGGCGGTGCCGCTCGTGCGTACGGAGGCGCCTCTCGTCGGCACGGGGATGGAGTACAAGGCTGCCATCGACTCCGGTGCCGTGGTCCTCGCCAAGAATCCCGGCCGCGTTGCGCGTGTGGCCTCTGATGAGATAATCGTGGAAACCGACGCCGGAACGATCGATACGTACAGGCTGCTGAAGTTCATGAGGTCGAACCAGGGGACGTGCATAAACCAGAAGCCAGTCGTCAAGAAAGGGGATCGGGTCGAGAGCGGGGACGTGATCGCGGACGGTCCATCCACTGACAACGGAGAGATGGCCCTCGGTAGGAACGTGCTGGTGGCTTTCCTTCCTTGGGAGGGATACAACTATGAGGACGCCATCCTCATAAGCGAGAAACTCGTGAAGGAAGACATCTTCACGTCGGTCCACATAGAGGAATACGAGTGTGAGGCGCGTGATACGAAACTGGGATCCGAGGAGATAACGAGGGACATACCCAATGTGGGTGAGGAAGCTCTCAAGGACCTGGACGAACGCGGAATCATCCGCGTGGGCGCGTACGTGCGTCCCGGTGACATCCTCGTTGGAAAGGTGACGCCCAAGGGCGAGACGGAGCTCACTGCGGAGGAGCGCTTGCTCCGTGCGATCTTCGGTGAGAAGGCCCGGGAAGTGAGGGACACGTCTCTACGGGTCCCTCACGGCGAGTCCGGCAAGGTCGTGGCGGTGTACGTGTTCTCGCGCGAAGCCGGCGATGAGCTAGGACCGGGAGTGAACCGGCTGGTCCGCGTGTATATAGCGCAGAAGCGCAAGGTATCCGAGGGCGACAAGATGGCGGGACGTCACGGGAACAAGGGTGTGATAGCAAGGATCCTGCCCGAAGAGGATATGCCGTTCATGCCCGATGGGACCCCCATCGAAGTGGTCTTGAACCCGCTAGGTGTGCCGTCGCGTATGAACCTCGGCCAGGTGTTGGAGACACACCTCGGGTGGGCGGCGAAAGTAGAAGACACTCCGGTGGCGAGCGCGGTGTTCGACGGCGCTACGGAGGAAGAGATCCTCGCTGCACTCAAGGAGGCGGGGCTTCCCGCCAACGGCAAGACCATTCTGTACGACGGCCGCACAGGAGAGCCTTTCGACAGCCCGGTGACGGTGGGGTACGCTTACTTGATGAAGCTCCTCCACCTCGTGGATGACAAGATCCACGCGCGTTCTACGGGGCCATACTCGCTCGTTACGCAGCAGCCTCTGGGAGGAAAGGCGCAGTTCGGTGGGCAGAGGTTCGGAGAGATGGAGGTTTGGGCGCTCGAGGCTTACGGTGCGGCCTACACTCTCCAGGAACTCCTCACGGTCAAGTCCGATGATGTCGTGGGGCGCGTGAAGACCTATGAAGCAGTGGTGAAAGGGGAGAACGTGCCCGAACCCGGCGTACCGGAGTCGTTCAAGGTCCTCATGAAAGAGCTGCAGAGCTTGGCGTTGGATGTCAAGGTCCTCAGCGAGGACGAGCGTGAGATCGAGATAGGCGAGACGGACGACGACATCGTCGACACCGCGAGAGATCTTGGTATCGACATCGAGGGCAGAGAGACGGACGAGCTATCACCGGAGGAACGTCTCTTCGGCACTCGTCGACCTTCGCCCGGCATCTTGGAAGGGGCCGACGAAACTGACGCAGAGGCCGAGGAGAACGAGGACGCTCTCACCATGGCGATTCACCCGAGCCCCATGCCGGGGCGGGATGAGGAAGAAGGGGATGAGGAGCCATTGGAGCAAGCGAGTGAGGAGATAGCGGGAGCGGAAGAGGCTGCTATGATGGAAGGAAGGCGTGCCTCGCGCGGCCCGACCAGGTCCGGCCGAATTGAGGACGAGTTCGCAGGCGATGCAGGCGACGACGAACTCGAGGCCGAAGATGAACCCTTGGACGAGGAAGAGCTCGGTGAGGACGAGGAAGACGACGCCTACTTCGAAGAAGACGAGGACGACGAGTTGAGGGATGTCTTCGACGGTGACGACGAGGGTGACGTTGACGATGACGACGATCGCGCGTAGGATGCGGGAGAGGAGGAGAGGCCGGTGCTAGACGTTAACAACTTCGACAAGATCCGTATTGGCCTCGCGTCCCCTGAGCAGATCAGGCAATGGTCGAGCGGCGAGGTGAAGAAGCCGGAGACGATCAACTATCGCACGCTCAAGCCCGAGCGCGAGGGGCTGTTCTGCGAGAAGATCTTCGGGCCAACCCGCGACTGGGAATGCCATTGCGGAAAGTACAAGAGGGTGCGCTACAAGGGAATCGTCTGCGACAAGTGCGGTGTGGAGGTGACCCGTTCCAAGGTGCGGCGCGAGCGCCTTGGTCACATCGAGCTTGCGGCGCCCGTAACGCACATTTGGTACTTCAAAGGCATTCCGAGCCGGATGGGGCTTTTGCTCGACATGTCGCCGCGCGCTCTCGAGAAGGTCGTGTACTTCGCATCCTACATCGTGATCGATCCGGGCGACACGCCCTTAACGAAGAAGCAGCTTCTGTCGGAGGCTGAGTACCGTGAGCATCGAGAGCGGTTCGGGAACCTGTTCGAGGCAGGCATGGGCGCGGAGGCCATAAAGAAACTCCTCGAGGAGATCGACCTCGACGAGCTAGCGGAGGAACTTCGCGCCGAGATTAGGGACTCCACAGGCCAGAAAAGGCTGCGCGCCACAAGGCGCCTCGAGGTCGTGGAGGCTTTCCGCAAGTCGGGCAATCGACCAGAGCGGATGATTCTGGACGTCATTCCCGTCATCCCTCCCGACCTGCGTCCCATGGTGCAGCTGGATGGAGGCAGGTTCGCCACGTCCGACCTCAACGATCTCTATCGTAGGGTCATAAACAGGAACAATCGTCTGAAAAGGCTTCTGGAGCTCAAGGCGCCTGACATCATCGTCAGGAACGAGAAGCGCATGCTCCAAGAGGCAGTGGACGCGCTCATCGACAACGGGAGGCGCGGACGGCCCGTGACCGGCCCGGGCAGCCGTCCGCTCAAGTCGCTCTCTGACATGCTCAAGGGCAAGCAGGGACGCTTCCGCCAGAATCTCTTGGGGAAGCGTGTCGACTACTCCGGCCGGTCGGTGATAGTAGTTGGACCTGAGCTCAAGCTTCACCAGTGCGGCCTTCCCAAGGAAATGGCGCTCGAGCTCTTCAAGCCTTTCGTCATGAAGAAGCTCGTGGACAGGGGTTACGCTCACAACATCAAGAGCGCCAAGAGAATGGTGGAGCGGGTGCGCGACGAAGTGTGGGACGTGCTCGAGGAGGTCATCAAGGACCACCCGGTGCTGCTCAACCGTGCGCCGACCCTGCACCGACTGGGTATCCAGGCGTTCGAGCCCGTGCTCGTAGAGGGCAAGGCCATAAAGATCCATCCACTGGTCTGTGCGGCTTACAACGCCGACTTCGACGGTGACCAAATGGCTGTGCACGTTCCGCTCTCCGCGGAGGCGCAAGCCGAGGCGAGGCTGCTGATGCTTTCGGTGAACAACATCCTTTCACCGGCGCACGGCAAGCCTATCGCCACCCCCGGGCAGGACCTCGTCCTCGGCTGCTACTACCTGACTTTGGAACAGCAGGGAGCCAAGGGTGAGGGAAAGGTCTTTGCGAGCGCCGACGAGGCGATGATGGCCTACACTGAGGGCGCCGTATCGCTACACGCGCGCATCGCCGTGAGGATGCCCGCGCATAAGAACGTTCTGGGGATGAACACCGAAGACAGGAAGAGAAAGCTCCTCGTCACGACCGTCGGAAAGCTCGTGTTCAACACGATATTCCCTGACGACTTCCCATACATCAACAACGCCGTGGAGAACCCAGTGGACGAGACGGTGTTCACGGGCACGCTCATCGAGGCGCGAGGTGGGAGGCCCATTCTCGATCAGATAAGGGAGGCGCCGGCGACTCGGCCGACGAGCAAGGGGTTCCTCGCACAACTAGTGGCGATGTGCCAGCGAAAGTACGGCAACACGAGGACGGCTGAGATCCTCGACAACTTGAAGCGAATCGGATACAGATACGCGACTCAGTCCGGGACCACCGTGGGCATCGAGGACATCAACATTCCCCCGGAGAAGCAGGACATCATAGCGGAAACCGAAAAGAAGATCGAGGCCATCGAGCAGCAGCACAAGCGCGGGCTCATCACGAGCGACGAGCGTTACCAGCTGGTGATAGACCGCTGGACCGAAGCCAGGGAGAGGGTCCAGGAAGCCATGCTCGCGCACCT
Source organism: Bacillota bacterium (assembly GCA_024653485.1). Taxonomy (NCBI): domain Bacteria; kingdom Bacillati; phylum Bacillota; species Bacillota bacterium. The sequence goes on from JANLFY010000018.1 coordinate 14,863, forward strand.
CGACAAGTTCAACCCGGTGTATATGATGGCGACTTCCGGGGCGCGAGGTAACGTCTCACAGCTCAGCCAACTGGCCGGGATGAGGGGACTCGTGGCGGACCCGTCCGGGCGGACCATCGACTTTCCGATCAAGGCCAACTTCCGCGAGGGCCTTACGGTGCTCGAGTACTTCAGCTCCACTCACGGCACACGAAAGGGCCTCGCCGACACGGCGCTCCGGACCGCGGACTCGGGGTACCTCACGAGGCGTCTCGTGGACGTGGCTCAGGACGTCATCGTCCGCGAGGAGGACTGCGGCACCGATGACGGCGTGAGCGTGGGGGCCATCAGGCAGGGCGATGACATAGTCGAGACTTTGCGCGAGCGAGCGGTCGGACGCGTCGCTGCCGAGGACGTAGTGAATCCCGAGACCGGCGAGGTGCTCGTGAGGGCCGGGGAGGAGATCCTCGAGGAGCACGCCAAGGCGATCGAGCTCTTGGGCATCGAAGAGGTCAAGGTGCGTTCTCCTCTCACTTGCCGAACGAGGTACGGCGTGTGCGTCAAGTGCTACGGACGCAACCTCGCGACCGGAAGGATGGTGGAGGTAGGCGAGGCAGTCGGCATAATCGCCGCTCAGTCCATTGGGGAGCCGGGCACGCAGCTCACGATGAGGACGTTCCACACCGGCGGTGTGGCTGGCGATGACATCACGCACGGTCTCCCGAGGGTGGAAGAGCTCTTCGAGGCGCGGAAGCCCAAGGGTCAGGCGATAATCAGCGAGGTCGACGGCGTCGTGCGCGTGACCGAGGCCAAAGGCACGCGTAAGGTCATCGTCCGCACCGAACAGGGAGACGAGAAGGTGTACACCGTGCCATACGGCGCCAGGCTGGAGGTCAAGGAGGGCGACAGAGTCAGCGCCGGCGACCAGATCACCGAGGGCTCGCTAAACCCCCACGACATACTGAGGGTCAAGGGCGTCAGGGCGGTCCAGAACTACCTCGTTCGCCAAGTACAGGACGTATACAGGTCGCAAGGCGTCGAGATCAACGACAAACACATAGAAGTGGTCATCCGACAGATGCTTCGCAAGGTGCGGGTGGACGATCCGGGTGACACGGACCTGCTCATGGGCGGGCTCGTCGACATGTTCGATTTCGAGGACGAGAACAGACGTGTCGTCGAAGCCGGTGGGCGTCCGGCGACGGCGCGCCCGGTCATCCTGGGCATAACGAAAGCGTCTCTCGCCACCGACAGCTTCCTTTCGGCAGCATCATTCCAGGAGACGACGCGTGTGCTTACGGAGGCGTCGATCAAGGGGCGAACAGACCCGCTCATCGGGCTCAAGGAGAACGTCATCATCGGGAAACTGATCCCGGCCGGAACAGGCATGACGCGTTACCGCGGCGTCAAGCTGGTGCTGCCTGAGGAGGCCCGCGATGAGCGAGAGAAGCCCGCTGAGTCAGACGGCGAAGCGCAACCTGACGAGAGAGCCCTTGAACCGGCGGCGGATGGAGAAGCATCCGAAGTTGCAGCTTCAGACAGGGACGGCGAAGTGAAAGAGGGCGAAGAGGCGGAGCGAACTGAAGAGGGGCCGGACCTTCTCGAAGACGTATTCGACGCGGGCGGGCCGACTCTGGAATCGGTAGGCACTGCTCCCGGGGCGACGAGCCGCGCCATGGGCGAAGTCTCGCAGGCCAAGGCGAACGTAGAGGGCGAGAGCGAGCGCGAGCGCTAGAAAGGCTAACTCTCGAAGGATTATTGACACGCTTGTGGGTCGATGCTAAAATGTGAACGTGTGTGAAAAGCCATGTCCTCGGGTGTCTTGGGTCTGGGAGAAGGGCTCCAAGGAGGAAAGAAGACGCAAGATGTCCCACGATGAGTTGAAGATGGCGAAGCGTAAGGCTGTGGGCACGAAGCAAACCATCAAGGCTCTCGAAAGGGGAGAAGCAAGAGTCATCTACCTGGCCAAGGATGCTGAGGAGCGAGTCATAAGGAACGTAATAGAGTTGTGCAAGGCAAATGGTGTCAAGGTCGTCCACGTAGATACCATGGCGCAACTCGGGAAAGCATGCGGAATAGAAGTAGGTGCAGCTTCGGCCGCAATCCTGATGGATTAGGGCCGAAGTCCAAAGGACCGGAGGAGACGATCCTGCATGCCCCTTGCACCTTGAGGTGGAAGGGGCATGTTATGTGTGAAGGACTCAAGGGAAGGAGGTGCCAAGTCGGATGCCAACCATCAATCAGCTAGTCCGGAGAGGCCGCGAGAAGGTGGCGGAGAAGTCTTCCGCTCCAGCTCTAAGGTGGCACTACAATTCTTTCACCAGGCGGTCGGAATTCACGGCGAAGGGATCTCCTCAGAAGAGAGGAGTATGCACCGTCGTGAGGACTACCACGCCCAAGAAGCCGAATTCCGCGCTGCGCAAGATCGCCAGGGTGCGGCTCACCAACCAACTCGAGGTAACTGCGTACGTCCCGGGAATCGGCCATAACCTCCAGGAGCACTCTGTAGTGCTCATCAGAGGCGGAAGGGTGAAGGATCTCCCTGGGGTCCGTTATCACATCGTCCGTGGGACTCTCGACGCATCCGGGGTTGCCAACCGAAAGCAGGGACGCTCGAAGTACGGAGCCAAGCGACCCAAGTCGTAAGCGTCACGAGTCATTCTGGAGGCGGCAAGTGTTTGTCTGGTTTGGCCGTAGCCGGCATGCGCCGGCGCCGGCTAGGCCATTCGGATACTGATACTAAGAAGAATGCTTCTTTTGAAGGGAGGGGTGCGGATGCCCAGGAGGGGCGGAGTGGTACAGCGTGAGCCTGTGCCAGATCCAGTGTTTCAAAACGTCCTAGCGGCCCAAATGATCAACAAGCTGCTCTTGAGGGGCAAGAAAGGCGTTGCGGAGTCGATTTTCTACGGGGCGATGGATATCGTCCGGGAGAAGACCGGCAAGGAGCCGGTCGAGGTTTTCGAGCGAGCGGTCAAGAACGTCATGCCCGTGCTCGAGGTGAGGCCCAGGAGGGTCGGCGGCTCCACCTATCAGGTTCCCGTCGAGGTGCGTCCCGAGAGGCGTACCGCGCTTGCGCTGCGGTGGCTGGTGCAGAACGCGCGAGCTAGGGCAGAGAGGGGCATGGCTGAGAAGCTCGCGGCGGAGATTCTTGACGCGTCCGCTGGCCAGGGGGCTTCCGTCAAGAAGAAGGAAGACACCCACAGAATGGCCGAGGCAAACAAGGCGTTCGCCCATTACAGATGGTGAGCCCCCACCGGGGCGGGGGGACGGAAGTCGCGTCCGGCTTCAAGTGTTGCATTCGCAGCCTGACATGAAAGGAGGGGATGGAAGGTGGACGAGAGGTTCCCCCTCGAGAGAACTAGAAACATCGGCATAATGGCCCACATCGACGCGGGGAAGACGACGACCACCGAGCGCATCCTCTTCTATACGGGGCGGGTGCACAGAATCGGAGAGGTGGACGATGGCGCCGCGACGATGGACTGGATGGTTCAGGAGCAAGAGCGCGGCATTACGATAACCGCGGCTGCCACCACATGCTTCTGGAAGGAGCACCGTATCAACATCATAGATACGCCCGGGCACGTGGACTTCACTATGGAAGTTGAGCGGTCGCTTCGCGTGCTAGATGGTGCGATCGCCGTGCTGTGCGCCGTGGGTGGCGTGGAGCCGCAGACGGAGACAGTGTGGCGCCAAGCGGATCGGTATCGCGTTCCGAGGATAGTCTTCGTCAACAAGATGGACCGAGTCGGAGCGGACTTCGATCGAGCAGTGGAGATGATTCGTGGAAGGCTCGGCGCCCGCGGGGTTCCTCTGCAGATCCCGATAGGATCCGAGGACAGCTTCAAGGGCGTCGTCGACCTCCTTGAACAAAAGGCAGTGCTCTACCTTGACGACCTAGGCATTCAGCAGGAGGTCACGGACATACCTCCCGAACTTCGGAAGGAAGCCTCGAAGCGCCGCGAAGAGCTCATCGAGGCTGTCGCCGACGCCGACGACGGCATTATGGCCAAGTACATTGAGGGTGAAGAGATCACCACCGCCGAACTCAAGCAGGCGCTCCGGCGAGCTACTCTCGCCGTGAAGATAGTCCCTGTGCTGTGCGGCGCCGCCTTCCGCAACAAGGGAGTCCAGCTTCTTCTGGATGCAGTGGTAGATTACCTCCCTTCTCCGAACGATCTGCCTCCCGTCATGGGGGTCAGCCCCAAGACCGGAGAGGAGGAGGCGAGGGCACCAGATGATAATGAGCCTTTCTCCGCTCTCGCCTTCAAGATAGCGGTGGACCCGTACGTCGGCAAGCTGACGTACTTCCGGATTTACTCGGGGGTCGTGCGGGCGGGGTCCTATGTCTACAACGCGACGAGGAACAAGAAGGAAAGATTGGCGCGGATCCTCTTGATGCACGCGAACCACCGCGAAGACATAAACGAGGCCCGTGCCGGAGACATCGTCGCTGGTGTGGGACTGCGGGAGGTCGGCACCGGTGATACGCTCAGCGACGAGGAGAAGCCCGTGATTCTCGAGGCGATAGAATTCCCGGAGCCCGTGATCTCGGTAGCGGTGGAGCCCAAGAGCAAGGCGGACGAGGACAAACTGGCCGCCGCTCTGGCTAAGCTGGCTGAGGAAGACCCGACCTTCCGCGTCAGGCAGGACCCCGAGACGGGGCAGACCGTGATATCGGGCATGGGCGAGCTCCACCTGGAAATCATCATAGACAGGCTCGTCCGCGAGTTCAGAGTGGAGGCCAATGTGGGCAAGCCCCAGGTGTCCTATAGGGAGACCATACGGTCCGCAGTGGAAACCGAGGGCAGGTTCATCAGACAGACGGGCGGCAGAGGCCAGTACGGCCACGTGAAGCTGCTGCTGTCGCCGCTGCCTGCGGGGAGCGGGTTCGAGTTCGAAGACAGAGTGACGGGAGGCGCCATACCCAAGGAATTCATTCCAGCGGTGGAGGCTGGTGCCCGCGAAGCGATGGAGTCTGGCACGCTTGCCGGCTACCCCATCGTGGACGTCAAGGTGACACTGTTCGACGGAACCTATCACGAGGTGGACTCGTCTGAAATGGCCTTCAAGATAGCGGCGTCCATGGCCGTCAAAGACGGGACGAGGCGGGCCGACCCTGTCTTGTTGGAGCCTCTGATGCGCGTGGAAGTGGTCGTTCCGGAGGAATTCACCGGCGACGTCATCGCCGACATAAGCGCCAGGCGTGGCAGGGTTCAGGGCATGGAAAGAAGGGGTCCTACTCAGATCATTCGGGCCCACGTTCCTCTTGCGGAGATGTTCGGGTACGCCACGGATTTGCGTTCGCTCACGCAGGGGAGAGGAACCTACGTCATGCATTTCGATCGTTATGAAGAGGTTCCCGCGCAGATCGCTGAGGCCGTGTCCGCGCGCGGGAGGTACTCGTAGTAGAGTCAAGACCTATGCCAAGGGAGGATGACTTGAGAATGGCCAAGCAGAAGTTTGAGAGGACAAAGCCACACGTGAATGTGGGGACCATCGGGCATATCGACCACGGCAAGACCACTCTGACCTCGGCGATCACGCTGGTCCTGAGCAAGCACGGCAAGGCTGTCTACAAGAAGTTCGAAGAGATCGACAATGCCCCTGAGGAGAGGGAGCGTGGTATCACCATTTCCACGTGCCACGTGGAGTACGAGACCGACAAGAGGCACTACGCGCACGTCGACTGCCCTGGCCACGCCGACTACATCAAGAACATGATCACGGGCGCGGCGCAGATGGACGGCGCGATCCTCGTGGTGAGCGCGGAGGATGGGCCGATGCCGCAGACGAGGGAGCACGTGCTGCTCGCGCGGCAGGTCGGCGTGCCTTACATCGTGGTCTTCCTGAACAAGGTGGACAGGATGGAGGGCGAGGAGGAGCTCATAGACCTGGTTGAGATCGAGGTGCGGGAGATACTCTCCAAGAACGAGTTTCCGGGAGACGAGATCCCGTTTGTCAGGGGCTCTGCTCTCAAGGCGCTCGAATGCGGATGCGGCAGCCGCGATTGCAAGTGGTGCAGTGGCATCCTGAAGCTCATGGACGCGGTGGACGAATACGTGCCGACTCCTCAGCGCGACGTCGACAAGCCGTTCCTGATGTCCGTGGAAGACGTGTTCTCCATCACGGGCCGTGGCACCGTGGCGACGGGCAGGGTCGAGCGCGGCGTCGTGAAGGTGGGCGACGAAGTGGAGATAGTGGGCCTCAGCGATGAGGCAAGGAAGACCGTTGTGACCGGCGTTGAGATGTTCCGCAAGACCCTCGACATTGGCCAAGCGGGCGACAACATCGGCGTGCTGCTCCGGGGTATCGACAAGGACGAGATCGAAAGAGGTCACGTGCTCGCGAAGCCCGGGTCCATCACGCCTCATACCAAGTTCACCGCCGAGGTGTACGTGCTGAGCAAGGAGGAGGGCGGCCGTCATACGCCGTTCTTCACCGGTTACCGCCCGCAGTTCTACTTCAGGACGACCGACGTAACGGGCACGGCGATGCTGCCTGAGGGAGTCGAGATGGTCATGCCCGGGGATAACATCAGGATGACCATCGAACTCATCACGCCCATCGCCATGGAGGAAGGCCTGCGCTTCGCCATCCGCGAGGGTGGCCGCACGGTCGGCAAGGGCGTGGTTACGTCGATAATCGCGTAGGGGCGTGGGCGATTCATCGGGAGCGCCCGCCTCGCGAGGCGTCGCGACCGAGGGAGGAAACGGGGCAGGCACGCCGGAGCGGCTCACTGGCGCGGCCTGCCCCTCGGAGCGATGATGCCGGAGGTTGCCTGCGCGGCAGGGGAATTCCGGCGGAGTACGTCTGTCAACATGATCAGGCGATGACTGGGAGGTATGCTGAACATGCCTGAGCAAAGGATCAGGATAAGGCTGAAAGCGTTCGACCACCGTCTATTGGACCAGTCGGCGGAGAAGATCGTGGAAACGGCCAGGCGCAGCGGGGCGCGGGTTTCCGGTCCCATACCGCTTCCGACTGAGAAGAGCATATTCACCGTCCTGAAGTCGGTTCACGTCGACAAGGACTCGCGTGAGCAATTTGAGATGAGGACTCACAAGAGGCTTATTGACATAATCGATCCCACGCCCAAGACCGTTGACGACCTCATACGGCTGGACCTTCCTGCCGGAGTGGGCATCGAGATCAAGCTCTAGCCTTGTGACCGAGGCGGGGCGGATACACATGCCCTCAGGGGGAGACGCAAGCCACATGTACAGCAGGGAGGTGCGGGGCAGATGCCCAAAGGCATACTCGGACGAAAACTAGGCATGACCCAGGTGTTCGGCGAAGACGGGGAGGTCATCCCCGTGACCGCGATAGAGGCCGGGCCGTGTGTTGTCGTCCAGAAGAAAACGAAGGATACCGACGGCTACTCAGCCATTCAACTCGGTTTCGAGGACATCAGGGAAGGCCTCCTGACGAAGCCGGAGCGGGGGCACTTCAAGAGAGCGCACGTCAAGCCCAGGCGGTACCTGAGAGAGATCCGCGTGAAGGAAGACGACGGCTCTTACGATGTTGGCGCCGAGATCAAGGTCGACATCTTCAACAAGGGCGACCGGGTGGACGTAATCGGCACGTCGCTTGGTAAGGGCTTCGCCGGCGTCATCAAACGGTGGAACTTCAAGAGGGGCCCGATGGCTCACGGTTCGATGTACCATCGAAGAGTCGGTTCCCTTGGGGCGACAGACCCGGCACGCGTGTTCAAAGGGCGGAAGCTGCCGGGGCGCATGGGCGCGAGACGCGTGACCATTCAGAACCTGGAGATCCTGAAGGTGGATCCTGAGAGAAACCTTCTCTTGGTCAAGGGATCCGTCCCGGGACGACGCGGAGGCTTGCTCCTCGTGAAAGAGGCAGTCAAGACCACCGTGAAAAAGAAGAAGTGAGGCAGGTGGGAGCAAGTGCCAACAGCGCCTCTGTACAACATGAACGGTGAAAAGATAGGCGAATACGAGCTGCCTGACTCCGTCTTCGGCGTCCCGGTCAACGAGGCCGTTCTCCACGAGGCGGTCGTAATGCAGCTTGCGTCGAGGCGGCGGGGGACCGCAAAGACGAAGACCATAGGAGAGGTATCAGGCGGAGGGATCAAGCCCTGGAGGCAGAAAGGGACCGGCCGAGCCAGGCATGGGAGCCGAAGATCGCCGCTGTGGCGGGGAGGAGCCACGTTGTTCGGACCTGTCCCGCGGGACTACGCGTACCGACTCCCGAAGAAGGTTCGAAGGCTGGCTCTCCTGTCAGCGCTTTCATCGAAGGCCCAAGCCAACGAGGTGGTCGTCCTCGAGAGCCTGATGCTTCCGGAGCCGAAGACGAAAGCAATCGCGACCGTCCTGGAGAAACTGGATGCGGACGGGACAGCGCTCGTCGTGACGCGGCAGCCCGACAGAAACGTGGAGCTTTCAGCGAGGAACCTGCCCGGCGTCAAGACATTGGTGCCATCGGCCCTTAACGTCTACGACATCCTGGACCACGAAAAGCTGGTCTTTACGCGCGAGGCGGTGGAAGCGGTCGGGGAGGTGCTTTCCAAGTGAAGTCACCCAGAGACGTGATCAAGCGGCCGCTCGTCACTGAGAAAAGCACGAGGCAGCTTGAGGAGAACAAGTACGCCTTCATGGTCGACGTAAGGGCGACCAAGACCGAGATAAGAGAGGCTATCGAAGAGATCTTCAAGGTCAAGGTGAAGGAGGTCAACACCCTCCGCGTGCCGGGCAAGACGAAGAGGATGGGCAGGTTTGAGGGAAAGACCCCCGAGTACAAGAAGGCTGTTGTGACCCTGGAGAAGGACAACAAGATCCCGCTCTTTGAGGGTGTGTAGTCCCTGTAGCAGCCGGCTGTGTCAGTCGGCTCCCCCTCTGGCGGTATCGGTGAGTTGAGGAGGGGCGAAAGGTGGCAGTGAAGAGGTATAGGCCGGTCACTCCGGGGAGGCGGTTCATGACCGCTCCTACGTTCGAGGAGATCACCGCGAAGGAGCCCGAGAGGTCTCTTCTCGCGCGCAACCCGAAGACCGGCGGCCGCAACGTATACGGCAGAATCACGGTGAGGCACAGGGGCGGTGGCGCCAAACGGAAGCTGAGGATCATCGATTTCAGGCGCGACAAGGACGGGGTGCCCGCGACTGTGGCGAGCATCGAATACGATCCGAACCGCTCCGCGAGGATCGCCTTATTGAACTACGCGGATGGTGAGAAAAGGTACATCGTGGCGCCGCTCGGGCTCGAGGTGGGCAACAAGGTAATGTCCGGCTCGGGCGCCGACATAAGGCCAGGCAATGCCCTCCCGCTGCGCGACATCCCGGTGGGAACGATCATCCACAACCTTGAGCTCGTTCCCGGAAAAGGAGGCCAGCTCGCAAGGGCTGCAGGCATGAGTGCGCAGCTCATGGCGAAAGAGGGCGACTACGCGCACGTGAGGCTCCCTTCTGGAGAGGTCCGGCTGGTGCGCCTCGAGTGCAAGGCTACCATTGGTCAGGTGGGCAACGTCGAGCACGAGATCGTTCGCGTCGGCAAGGCGGGCAGGAAGCGCCACATGGGATGGAGACCGGAGGTTCGCGGCGTCGTGATGAACCCCGTTGACCACCCGCACGGCGGCGGAGAAGGCCGCGCACCCATAGGGCATCCGTCGCCTCTCACGCCATGGGGCAAGCCGACGCTAGGCTACAAGACCAGGAAGAGAAAGCCGTCAGACAGACTCATTGTCAGAAGGCGGAAGTAGCGAGGGGAAGGAGGCGGGCTGATGTCACGGTCGCTCAAGAAGGGCCCCTACGTAAACGAGAAGCTGCTTGCGAAGGTGCGCGCGTTTAACGAGAAGGGGCACAAGGAAGTCATAAAGACGTGGTCGAGAGCCTCAACCATCTTCCCCGAGATGGTGGGCCACACTATCGCGGTCCACGACGGCCGCAGGCATGTGCCGATCTACATCACCGAGGACATGGTCGGGCACAAGCTGGGGGAGTTTGCTCCGACGAGGACCTTCCGCGGGCACGGCGCCCACACCGAAAGGTCCACGGCGCTCAAGTAGGGTGCCTGTCGAGGTCTGGAGGGGATGGCTAGCATGGAAGCTCGCGCGGTTGCACGTTACGTCAGGATAGCGCCGAGAAAGGCGAGGCAGGTCATGGACCTGATAAAGGGAAAGAGCGCCAAGGACGCCATGGCGATTCTCAGGTTCACTCCGAAGAAGGGCGCACGGCTCATAACCAAGGTCCTGAAATCCGCCATGGCCAACGCGGAACACAACTTTGAGATGAACAAGGACGACCTCTACGTGGCGGAGGCCAGAGTCGACGAAGGGCCCACCATGAAACGGTGGCGGCCGAGGATGCGTGGGATCCCGGTGCGGATCATGAAGCGCACAAGCCACATCACGGTAGTTCTGAAAGAGAAGGAGGGATGACTAGTGGGTCACAAGGTTCATCCCCTTGGCATGCGTCTCGGGATAATCAAAGACTGGCCCGCGAAATGGTACGACAAGAAAGCCTATCGTGAGCTGGTTCACGAGGACCGCGAGATCAGGCAGTTCGTGAAGACCAGGTTCTTCAATGCGGGGGTCTCGCGGGTGGAGATAGAGCGGGCGGCCACGCGCGTGAAGGTGAACATCCACACTGCGCGCCCTGGCATGGTCATCGGAAGGGGCGGTCAGGAGGTGGAGCAGCTCAGGCGCGATCTCGAGGCTATCACTGGCAAGCACGTGTCGGTGAACATCGTCGAGGTGAAGAACCCGGAGATCGACGCGCAGCTCGTGGCGGAGAACATCGCGGCCCAGATCGAGAAGAGGATCTCCTTCCGCCGGGCGATGAAGCAGGCCATGGCGAGAGCCATGAAGATGGGAGCCCAGGGCATGAAGGTGAAGGTCGGCGGCCGGCTGGCGGGGGCGGAGATCGCGCGTACCGAAGGTTATAGCGAGGGTAAGATCCCCCTTCACACGCTGAGGGCGGACATAGATTACGGATTCGCCGAGGCGCACACCACTTACGGCAGGATCGGTGTCAAGGTGTGGATATACAAAGGCGACGTGCTTCCTGAGAAGGAGAAGGCCGCCGGCGAAGGGAGTCGGTGAACATGCTTCAGCCGAAGAGAGTCAAGCACCGAAAGGTTCAGCGAGGGAGGATGACGGGAAAGGCCGTGCGTGGGTCTGAGCTCTTCCTCGGGGAATACGGCCTTCAAGCCCTCGAACCCGGCTGGATCACCGACCGGCAGATAGAGGCTGCAAGGATCGCCATGACCAGGTACATCAAGAGGGGCGGCAAGGTCTGGATCAAGATCTTTCCCGACAAGCCCGTTACGAAGAAACCCGCCGAGACGCGCATGGGGAGTGGAAAGGGCAATCCTGAGTACTGGGTAGCTGTGGTGAAGCCGGGGAGGATTATGTTCGAGATCGCGGGAGTCCCGGAGGAAGTGGCGCGTGAGGCGATGCGACTCGCCGGGTTCAAGCTTCCCATAAAGACCAAGTTCGTCAAGCGAGAAGAAGTAGGTGGTGAGGCAAGTGAAGGTTAAGGACATCCGTGACCTCACCAGCGAGGAGCTCCAGCGTAAGCTCGAGTCGCTGAAAGAGGAGCTTTTTAACCTTCGGTTTCAGGTTGCCACCGGTCAACTCGATAATCCCATGCGCATGCGCGAGGTCCGCAGGACGATAGCGCAGGTCAAGACGGTCCTGCGCGAGCGGGAGCTTGGCATCAACCAGGCATAAGGAGGGTTGCTTTGTGATTGACCGGGGTATGCGCAAGAGTCGCGTGGGCACCGTCGTCAGTGATAGAATGGATAAGACCGTTGTGGTCGCCGTGGAGAGGACTGTCAGGCATCCGCTCTACAAGCGGACGTTGAAGAGGACCACGAAACTCATGGCCCACGACGAGGAGAACAACGCGAAAGTCGGCGACAAGGTGCGTCTCATGGAGACCAGGCCTCTCAGCAAGCGCAAGAGATGGCGCGTTGTTGAGATCGTCGAGAAGGCGAAGTAGCAGCAGAGCGGGCGGTGGGGACCCCTGCTTGGCGCTTCGGGCGCCTTTTGTCGAGGAGGTGGGCGAGATGATTCAACCGCAGACTATGCTGTCCGTTGCGGACAACACCGGCGGCAAGAAGATCATGTGCATACGGGTGCTTGGCGGAGGCAACAGGAGATTCGCCGGCATAGGCGACGTCATCATAGCGAGTGTCAAGGAGGCCGCGCCCGGGGGCGTGGTCAAGAAAGGCGAGGTCGTGAGGGCGGTGATAGTCCGGACGAAGAAGGAGATCCCGCGCCCGGACGGATCGTACATCAAGTTCGACGAGAACGCCGCGGTGATCATCAACGATCAGAACAATCCCAGGGGCACCAGAATCTTCGGTCCCGTTGCGAGAGAGCTGCGGGATAGGGACTTCATGAAGATAGTCTCTCTCGCCCCTGAAGTGCTGTAGAGCCACAAGGAGGCGGGCGTTTTGAGCCGGATGAAACCTCATGTGAAGAAGGGCGACATGGTCATCGTCCTGTCAGGAAAGGACAAGGACAAGAAGGGCAAGGTCTTGCGGGTGCTTCCAGCGGAAGGACGCGTGCTGGTGGAGGGTGTCAACGTGGTGAAGCGCCACACCAAGCCGACACGCCTCGTCCCTCAGGGCGGCGTCATCCAGAAGGCGGAGCCGGTGCCCCTGGCGAAGGTCATGGTGGTCTGCCCCAAGTGCAGCAGACCCGCGCGGGTGGCGAGGCGCACCGCTGAGGACGGCGAGCACGTTCGAGTGTGCAAGGAGTGCGGGCGAGAGATAGACAAGTAGGACATCGGGGGTGACGGCAAGTGGCGGCGCGGCTCAAGGAGAAATACCTCAAAGAAGTTGCACCTGCCCTCCGCGAGAAGTTCGGGTACAAGAGCGTCATGCAGATCCCCAAGATCGACAGGGTCGTCGTGAACATGGGCGTCAGCGACGCTGTCGCGGATCCCAAGATGCTCGACTCAGCCGTGGCCGATCTCACGGCGATATCGGGGCAGAAGCCCCTCGTGACGCGGGCAAAGAGATCGATAGCTGCCTTCAAGCTGAGGGCGGGGGTTCCCATCGGGTGCAAGGTAACTCTCCGGGGGGAGAGGATGTACCACTTCCTCGACAAGCTGTTCAACGTGGCCCTTCCCAGGATTCGCGACTTTCGAGGGGTCTCGCCCGATGGGTTTGACGGCAGGGGGAACTACTCCCTGGGGATCAAGGAGCAGCTGATCTTTCCGGAGATCGTTTACGACAAGGTCGACAAGATAAGGGGCATGGACATCACCATCGTCACGACGGCAAGGACCGACGAAGAGGCATTCGAGCTCCTGAGAGCCATGGGGATGCCTTTCAGGAAGTAGGCCTGGGTCGTGGCGGGCGGGCTGGCTGCGGCGCCTTCGGGAGGTGCGACGTGCGGCCGATCGGTGCCGTCACAACGCGAAGGCGAGGGCGAGCCCGGGTGGGCCCGGCTCCAGTACTTCAGTGGAGGGATGGCTTTGGCCAAGAAAAGCCTGATAGAGAAGCAAAAGCGGCCGCAGAAGTTCCGCGTCAGGGCGTATCACAGATGCCCCATATGTGGACGGCCGAGGGCGTACATGCGGAAGTTCGACATGTGCAGGATCTGTTTCCGCAGGCTCGCTCTTCGGGGAGAGATCCCTGGAGTGACGAAGGCGAGCTGGTGAATGGTGCGGCGGGCAGGCCTGCAAGTGGAGGAGGTCGATGTGAATGGTAACGACGGACCCCATTGCTGACATGCTGACGAGGATCCGGAATGCCAATACCGTGGCACGGGACGTCGTTGAAGTCCCCTCCTCGCGGGTGAAACGCGAAATTGCGAAGATCCTCAAGGAAGAGGGATTCATCAGGGACTTTGAGGTCATAGGCGACGGCAAGCAAGGAATGCTTCGCATCTACCTCAAGTTCGGTCCCAACAAGCAGAAGGTCATAACGGGCCTGAAGAGGATAAGCAAGCCCGGACTGCGGGTTTACGCGGGGAAGGATGAGCTTCCCCGGGTCCTGGGTGGTCTGGGGATCGCCGTCATCTCGACGCCCAAGGGGATCATGGCGGATAAGAGGGCCCGCAAAGAGGGCGTGGGTGGCGAAGTCATCTGCTATGTCTGGTGAGCCGAGCCCGGCGGACCTGCGTGCGTGCCCCAGACAACGGGTGACATCTGCGCAAGGTGGCGCCGGAAGGCTCCTGGGCAGGTTCTGAGGGGGTGAAACGATGTCCCGGATTGGGAAGATGCCGATTCCAGTGCCGAAAGGCGTTGAGGTTGAGATCTCGGGGAACACCGTGGTTGTCAAGGGTCCCAAAGGGAAGCTGCAGAGGGACGTCTCCCGGGATGTGAAGGTTTCCCTTCAGGGCGACAAGATCGTGGTCGAACGGCCCAGTGACGATAAGCAACACAGGGCGCTGCACGGTCTGACGCGGACGCTTGTGGCCAATATGGTCAAGGGCGTCACGGAAGGTTATGAGAAGTCGCTCGTCATTGCGGGAACCGGGTACAAGGCCGCCAAACAAGGCAGGAAACTCGTGCTGAGCATGGGGTTTTCCCATCCCGTCGAGGTGGAACCGGTCGAAGGCCTTGAGATCGAGGTCCCGCTTCCCACGAAGATCGTGGTGAAGGGGATAGACAAGGAACTCGTTGGCCAGACCGCCGCGAATATTCGTGCGGTGCGACCGCCTGAGCCGTACAAAGGAAAGGGTATCATGTATGAGGGCGAACACATCCGCAGGAAAGCGGGCAAGGCTGGCAAGGCGGCTGCAGGCGGGAAGAAGTAGGCTCGGAGCACGGGAGGTGGGGATGAGCTATGTTCAAACGCAAGGATAGGAAGGTCGCGCGGGCCAGGCGGCACCTGCGGATCAGGAAGAAGGTGTCCGGCACGTCCGAGGTGCCCAGGCTGTCAGTAGCGAGAACTCTGAGGCACGTCTACGCCCAGATCATCAACGATGAGGCGGGCACCACCCTCGCGTTTGCATCGAGCCTTGACCCCGAGGTGAAGGCTCAGGTCAAGAACGGGGGCAACGTGGAGGCCGCGCGGCTGGTCGGAAAGATCGTCGGTCAACGGGCGCAGGCCAAGGGCATCAAGAGGGTGGTGTTCGACCGCGGGGGCAACCTGTTTCACGGCAGGGTTGCCGCGGTGGCCGAGGGCGCGCGCGAAAGCGGACTCGAGTTCTAGCGTCCGGGGGAGTTGGTGAAAGACGATGATGGAGTTTGAGAGCCAAGAGCTCAAAGAGAAGGTTGTCAGCATTGACCCGGTAGCCAAGACAACCAAGGGCGGTCGCACCCGGAGCTTTCGCGCTCTGGTCGTGGTGGGTGACGAGAACGGGCACGTAGGCACGGGTATCGGAAAGGCGTCGGAGGTCTCGGAGGCGATCCGAAAGGGCGTCGAAGAGGCGCGCAAGAACATGTTTGACGTCCCGGTCGTGGGGACGACCATTCCTCACGAGATCACAGGTGAGTTCGGCGCGGGCAGAGTCCTCCTGAAGCCCGCGGCACCCGGCACGGGCGTGATAGCCGGAGGTCCCGTCAGGGCGGTCTTGGAGCTTGCCGGCGTGAAGGACATCCTGACCAAGTCCCTCGGATCATCCAATCCCTTCAACATGGTGGGCGCCACCGTGAAAGGCCTCAAGTCTTTGAGAAAGGCCGAGGACGTGGCTCGGTTGCGTGGAAAGTCCGTGTCGGATCTGCTTTGATGAAACTTGGGGGGTGGATCGGGTGTCCTTGGGGGCAAACGACGTGGGCAAGGCTGCGAAGATGTTGAAGATCACGCTGATACACAGCACGATTGGGGTTCCGAAAGTCCAGAGGGCGACAGTGCGAGCTCTCGGCCTCACGAGGCTGAACAAGGCCGTCGTCCTCCCGGACAATCCTCAAGTCCGTGGTATGGTGCGAAGAGTCGACCACCTGGTCGACGTGGAGGAAGTCACGGGGTAAGGGGGTGGCAGATGTGAGGCTCGAAGAACTCGCCCCGCCCGAAGGCGCCCGTCATCACCTGAAGAGGGTGGGCAGGGGGATCGGAAGCGGTCACGGCAAGACTGCCGGAAGGGGACACAAGGGTCAGAAGGCGCGCTCCGGAGGCGCGAAGGGCGCAATGTTTGAGGGCGGCCAGATGCCGCTCGTCAGGAGAGTCCCGAAGAGGGGCTTTACCAGCCGTTTCAGGGAAGACTTCACCGAGGTCAAGCTCTCCTCTCTGAGCGCATTCGAGGAAGGGTCGCAAGTCTCGCCCGATGACCTGAGGAAGTCTGGTATAATAAAGCGAGCTGGCGCCCGCGTGAAGATACTGGGCGACGGGGAGATAACTCGACCGCTCGTCGTGAAGGCCCACGCCTTCACACGCTCGGCGCGGGAGAAGATAGAGCAAGCGGGCGGCAAAGCAGAGGTGATATAGGTTGCTGGGAGCACTTGCGAGCGCCTTCAGGATTCCGGACCTGAGAAAGAAGATCCTCTATACCGCGCTTCTGCTTGCGGTGTTCAGGATCGGCTCGTTCATCCCGGTCCCGGGCGTCAATGTGGCCAGGCTGATCGAGACATATGGCGAGACGAGTCTTTTCCAGTTCCTCGACCTCTTCTCCGGTGGAGCGCTGCAGAGGTTCACGGTGTTCGCGATGGGCGTGAACCCGTACATCACAGCCTCCATAATACTGCAGCTCCTTGCGCTCGTCATTCCGAGTCTGGAGGAGCTGTCGAAGGAAGGCGTCGAGGGAAGGCGCAAGATCGCTCAGTGGACCCGCTACGGCACGGTTGTGCTGGGTGTCATACAGGCACTTGGCATCACCGTAGGAATACGGGGTGCGGTTGAGGATCCCGGCATCCTCCCCGTGCTTCTCATCGTGGTCACTTTGACAGCTGGCACTTCGTTCCTGATGTGGCTTGGCGAGAAGATCTCCGAGCATGGCCTCGGAAACGGGATTTCGCTCATAATCTTCACCGGCATCATAGCGAGGCTTCCGGCCGGCGCGCATACTACGGCGATCAGCATCGGCAGGGGCGGTATCAGCCCGCTCAACGTTGTGCTGTTCCTAGTGCTCGGGCTCGCCTCGGTTGTCGGCGTCATCTGGATCACGCTGGGTGCTAGGAGGATTCCCGTTCAGTACGCGAAGAGGGTCGTCGGAAGGCGGGTTTACGGCGGGCAGACAACCCACATTCCCCTGCGCGTGAACCAGGCTGGGGTGATACCGGTCATCCTTGCTTCGTCGCTGTTGACGTTCCCTCTCACCATTGCCCAGTTCGTTCCGAGGCTCGCGTTCCTGGTGGATTGGCTCCGAGGCGACAGCGTGTCGTACATGGCGATCTATGCGGTGCTAGTGGTGGTGTTCACTTACTTCTACACGGCGATAACCTTCAACGTGACTGAAGTCGCGAACAACATGAAGAAGTATGGAGGATTCATTCCCGGACTTCGGCCGGGAAGGCCTACGGCTGAGTACCTCGACCGGGTGCTGACGAGGATAACTTTGGTCGGCGGGCTGTTCCTCGCGGTGATCGCCGTCCTGCCGAACGTCATGACGAGCATCACGCGTCTCAGCACCATCTCTTTCGGGGGCACGGCCCTGCTCATAGTGGTGGGCGTAGCGCTCGACACGATGAAGCAGATCGAAGCGAACCTGCTCATGAGACAGTACGAGGGGTTCATGAAGTAGGCCGGAGGAGCTGGAGGAGGCAGTTTGCTATGCGCCTTGTGTTACTGGGGCCGCCTGGGGTCGGCAAAGGAACGCAGGCGGCTCGGCTCGGGTCGCGATTCCGGGTCCTCCAGGTCTCCACAGGCGAGATGTTCCGGGAGGCGCTCTCACAAAAGACGCCCCTTGGCTTGGAGGCCCGGAAATACATGGACGCCGGCAAGCTGGTCCCGGACGAGGTCACCATCGAGCTCGTGAGGGAGAGGCTCAGCCGCTCGGACGTTTCGTCAGGCTTCATCCTGGACGGGTTTCCGAGGAACCTCGTGCAGGCTCGGGCGCTCGAGGGCGTGTTGCGGGACCTCGGAGCGAGGCTTGACGCCGCCGTAAGCATCGAGGCTGGAACGGAAACGCTTGTGCGCAGGCTATCCGGGCGTAGGCAGTGCAAGCGATGTGGGGCCGTGTACCACATGCAGTTCAATCCGCCATCTGAGCCGGGGAAGTGTCCCAAGTGTGGCGGGGAGCTATACCAGCGAGATGATGACCGTGAGGAGACGGTGAGGGAACGGCTCAAGGTGTTTGCAGCTGAGACCGCGCCGGTGAAGGATTTCTATCGGGACAAGGGCGTTCTCGTGTCGGTTGATGGCGAGCGAGGCATCGACGAGGTCACCCAGTCGATCATATCGGCAATTGAAGAAGGCAATGCTGTTGAAGAAAGTGTCTCCGATGGTGATTCGTAAGACACCCGTAGAGATAGCCAGCATGAGGAAGGCAGGGCGGGTGCTCGCAAGGCTCCTCAAGGAGCTGGCCGGCCTGATCAAGCCCGGCCTCACAACCGGCGAGATCGATAGGTTTGCCGAGGCTTACATCAGGGGTTGCGGGGCGGTGCCATCCTTCAAGGGCTTGTATGGTTTTCCTGCAAGCGCGTGCGTCTCAGTGAACGACGAAGTCGTGCACGGCATCCCGGGAGGCCGGCGACTGCGCGAGGGAGATATCGTCAGCGTAGACGTTGGGGCCATGGTGGACGGCCTACACGGGGACTGTGCCGCAACGTTTGCGGTGGGAGAGGTTCCTGACGAGACTGTGCGCCTCCTCCGTGTCACTGAGGAGTCGCTTTACCAAGGTATCCAGCAAGCCTGCCCGGGGAAACGCGTGGTCGACATATCCAGGGCGATCCAGGAGCATGTGGAGGCGAACGGCTTTTCCGTCGTCAGGGCGCTCGCTGGCCACGGTATCGGACGTAGCGTTCACGAGGAGCCCAGGATCCCCAATTTCGTGGTGCGGAACGATCCGGGACCTGAGCTCAGGCCCGGGGCCACGCTTGCGATAGAGCCCATGGTCAACGCGGGAAGCCATGATGTCTTGACGCTTGACGACAACTGGACGGTGGTTACGCGCGATGGATCGCTGTCAGCCCACTTCGAGCACACCGTGGCGGTGACGTCAGACGGGCCTGAGATATTGACCGCTCTCTAGGTGTGTGGGAGGTCGGTGCGAAAGTGGAGATGCGACCGGGTCAGGTTGTCGTGTCGATCGCCGGAAGGGACAGAGGAAGACGGTACATCGTGGTGCGCGTCATCGACGATACGTTCGTTGCCGTCGTTGACGGGACCTATCGGAGGGTGTCCAATCCCAAGAAGAAGAACGTGCGCCATCTCATGTGGACCCGCAAGGTGGATAGTGGCGTCGGGGCGAAGGTCCTGGTGGGCGCGCGCGTCACCGACGAGGAGGTCCGGGAAGCTTTGAGGTCAGCTGAAGATGATTCCTGCGGGAAGGCGGACTGGTCTCATGAGTAAGAAGGATGCCATCGAGGTCGAGGGAACCGTCATCGAGGCGCTGCCCAACGCGATGTTCCGGGTCGAACTCGAGAATGGGCACAGGGTACTTGCTCACGTCTCAGGCAAGATGCGTATGAACTTCATTCGCATCCTGCCCGGAGACAGGGTGAGCGTTGAGCTGTCGCCCTACGATCTCACCCGGGGCAGGATCACATACAGGTTCAAATGAGGCGTGTGGGCCATCTCCTGGAGGCGGGGCGTGGAAGCGGGAAATCGCGCGCCGCGAACCGGGAACGTCAAGGGGGAGTTTGCATGAAAGTCCGGCCATCGGTCAAGAAGATATGCGACAAGTGCAAGATAGTGAGACGCAAGGGCGTCCTTCGGATCATTTGCGAGAATCCCAAGCACAAGCAGCGGCAGGGCTAGGCTGGAGGTGAGATGAGAGAATGGCTAGGATTGCGGGTGTGGACCTTCCACGGGACAAGAGGATCGAGATAGCCCTGACTTATATATACGGGCTGGGTCTTACGACTTCTCAGCAGATTCTGGAGAAGACCGGTGTAAATCCCGATACGAGGGTCCGTGACCTCACAGAGGAAGAGATCACGCGTCTACGCGAGGTCATAGACAAAGAGTACAAGGTCGAAGGTGAGCTGCGCTCGGAGCAAGCGGGGAACATCAAGAGGCTCATAGATATCGGCACGTACAGAGGCCTGCGGCACCGCAGGGGCTTACCCGTCAGAGGTCAGCGTACCAGGACCAACGCCAGGACACGGAAAGGTCCCAGGAAGACCGTGGGCGTGAGGAGATCCAAGTGAGAAAGGAGGGCATGAGGCGTGCCCAGGAAAACCACGAGAGTGAAACGGCGTGAGCGCAAGAACGTCGAAAGCGGAGTTGCGCACATCCGATCGACGTTTAACAATACCATCGTCACGATAACGGACCCGCAGGGCGGAGTGATCTCATGGTCGAGCGCCGGCAAGCAGGGCTTCAAAGGCTCCAGGAAAGGGACCCCCTTCGCCGCGCAGATGGCGGCCGAGGCGGCCGCTCGGGCGGCCATGGATCACGGCATGCGCCAGGTGGAGGTGCTGGTGAAGGGGCCAGGATCCGGCAGGGAGGCGGCCATCAGGTCGCTACAGGCCACCGGCCTTGAGGTGAGCATGATCCGCGACGTGACTCCGATTCCTCACAACGGGTGCCGGCCGCCGAAGCGCAGAAGGGTATGATAGGACTGAACGGATGGGCGGACAATTTCAGGAGGTGAGGGCTGAATGGCCAGGTACACAGAGTCCGTGTGCAGGCTGTGCCGGCGTGAAGGGTTGAAGCTATACCTGAAAGGTGACAGGTGCTATAGCGATAAGTGCGCAGTTGACAAGAGGCCGTACGCGCCCGGGGAGCACGGGCAGGGCCGAAAGAAGATGTCGGAGTACGCGGTTCAGCTACGCGAGAAGCAGAAACTGCGTCGCATATACGGGGTTCTCGAGAGGCAGTTCGAACGCTACTTCGAGATGGCCTCCAGGAAACGGGGCGTCACGGGCGAGGCGCTCCTCCAGATACTCGAGTCCCGGCTCGATAACATCGTGTACCGGATGGGGCTGGCGGCCTCAAGGGCGGAGGCGCGGCAGATGGTGAGGCACGGCCACATGGCTGTGAACGGCGAGAAAGTCAACATTCCGTCGTATCTCGTCAAGCCGCACGATGTCGTGTCCGTTCGCGAAGGGAGCCGCGAGCTCACGCGGTTCAAGATGGCTGCGGAGTCGGCCGGGGAGCGCACAGTGCCCGCGTGGCTGTCCCTCCACGCAGACGGCTTGAGCGCAACCGTTCTCAGCCTGCCCACAAGAGATCAGATCGACGTTCCGGTACAGGAACACATGATCGTCGAGCTCTACTCCAGATGAAGGTGGTCGTGCGTCGACCTACGACGGTGTGCCGCATGACAGAAGGCTAGTGGCAAACGGTGCGCGGTCCGCACAAGCCAGAAGGGAGAGTTGCGGATGATCGAGATTGAGAAGCCCAGAATCGAGTGTCAGGAGGCCACCGAAGAGTACGGCAAGTTCGTGGTCGAGCCCCTCGAAAGGGGCTACGGCATAACCCTGGGGAATGCCCTTCGGAGGGTTCTCCTATCGTCCCTCCCGGGGGCCGCGGTCACTTCTGTGAAGATAGAGGGCGTCCTCCACGAGTTCTCCGTGATACCGGGGGTGGTGGAGGACACCATAGACATACTTCTGAATCTCAAGGGACTTCTGGTCAAGCTGCATTCAGACGGACCGAAGATCGTGAGGATCGAAGCTCAGGGCGAAGGGGAGGTCAGGGCAGCGGACATCATTGCCGATCCTGACGTGGAGATCCTAAACCCGGAACTCCACATCGCAACGCTCGACAAGGACGGCCGGCTTTTCGCCGAGATAACCATCGAGAAAGGCAGAGGATACGTCCCGGCTGAAAAGCGCAGGACTGAGCCGGTGATCGGCGTTATCCCCATGGACTCCATCTTCACTCCTGTCCGCAAGGTAAACTACCAGGTGGAGAACACGCGAGTCGGTCAGGTCACGGACTACGATAGGCTCATCCTCGAGGTCTGGACGGACGGAAGCATATCGCCCAAGGAGGCCACGAGTCTCGCAGCGAGGATCATCTCGAGCCATTTGGCGCTCTTCACGAGTCTCACGGAGACTGCCGATCGGGTAGAGATGATGGTGGAGAAGGCTGAGGATGAGAAGGACAAGATCCTGGACATGCCAATCGAGGAGCTGGACCTCTCGGTGCGCTCATACAACTGCCTGAAGAGGGCCGGCATAAATACCGTGCAGGAACTCATCAGAAAGACCGAGGAAGACATGATGAAGGTCAGGAACCTCGGAAAGAAGTCGCTCGAGGAAGTCAAGGGCAAGCTAGCGAACCTCGGTCTTTCCCTCCGTCCATCGGAAGACCAGGAGGACTGAAACCCAGAGTCGAACGGAACAAGACCCTAAGAGCGTATTGGCGCTCTGGTCCGGGAGGGATCTCGTCATGAACCAGGCGAAACTTGGGCGCACGAGCGCCCATAGGAAGGCGATGCTTCGCAGCATCATTACATCACTGTTTGAGCATGAGCGCATTCGGACGACCGAGGGCAAGGCGAGGCAGCTCGAGCCCGTCGCCGAGAAGCTGATCACACTGGCCAAGAGAGGCGATCTTCACGCCCGAAGGCTGGTGGCGGGGTACGTAAGGAGCGACACCGTGACGAAGAAGCTGTTTGATACGATTGCGCCGCGTTACAGGGATCGTCAGGGTGGCTACGTTCGAACTGTGAAGCTCGGAGAGCGTCGAGGAGACGCCGCGCCGGAGGTCATAGTCGAGCTCGTGTAGTCCGGCCGTTGCGGTCGAACCCCGCGCGCGGGCGGACCCGCGCCGGGCTGTGCCGAGCGGTTGTCGTTGAGGGGCGGGGCAAACGAGCCATCTCTTCCTGCAAGAGTGCGCGATTGCGCACTTTTTGTGGGTTTTAGGGGGCGTCTCCTTGATGGAGATGATCACCGCTGAGAACCTAGTGTACGAATACGGACCTACCGAAGACAGGAGGAACCCTGCGCTTGGGGGCGTAAACCTTGCCATATCGCCAGGGGAGTTCGTGGCCATAATCGGCCACAACGGGTCCGGCAAGTCGACTCTTGCGAAGCACTTCAACGCCCTTCTTCTGCCGACCTCAGGGGTTGTGACTGTCAAAGGAATGAGAACGAGCGATCCGCGTAACCTCTGGAGGATCCGTCAGACCGTGGGCATGGTGTTCCAGAACCCCGACAACCAGATAGTGGCCACCACTGTCGAGGAAGACGTGGCTTTCGGCCCTGAGAACCTGGGTGTACCTCCAGCGGAGATCCGGCGTCGCGTCCGGGAGGCGCTTGAGTGCGTCGACATGGTTGACTACACGCGGCACCCTCCGCATCTCCTGTCCGGGGGGCAGAAGCAGCGCGTCGCCATCGCCGGCGTGGTCGCAATGAGGCCTGAGTGCATCGTGCTTGACGAGCCTACTGCCATGCTCGATCCGTCGGGAAGGCGAGAGGTCCTGGGAACCATCACCAGACTGAACAGGGAAGAGGGTATCACCATCGTCCTCATTACCCACTTCATGAACGAGGCTGTTCAGGCTGACCGCGTGATAGTGATGGAAGCCGGGCGGATCGTCCTCGAAGGCAGCCCACGCCGGGTGTTCGCCCAGGTTGAGACTCTGAGGGCGTTGCACTTGGACGTGCCGCAGGTGACGGAACTCGCGTACGAGCTGAACAAGGAAGGAGCGGGCCTTGCCCCTGACATCCTCACCGTGGAGGAGTTCGCCGACGCAATCACGGGTGCTGACGGTGAGGGCGACCCGCGTCAAGAATCTGAGGAGAGGTGCTCGCCTGGGACACGAGTGGCACGTGCGGGGGGTTGCACCGCGAGCCGACGAACCGGAGAAGGTCGCACGAGCGGCCGCGAGGGTCGTGTCGCCGCGACACGGTCCGGGGGCGGGTGAAGTAGCGCCGTGGCCATAAGAGTGGAAAACCTTTGCTTCACGTACAATCCGGGCACGCCTTTCGCCCGGCCGGCTCTCGAGGACGTAAACCTGGAAATCGGCGACGGGGAGTTCATCGGCATAATTGGGGAGACGGGTTCGGGAAAGTCGACGCTGATCCAGCATTTCAACGGGCTGCTTAGACCCTCACGCGGACGCGTGCTGGTCGACGGCGTGGACATATGGGGGAAGGACGTACGTCTCAGGGACATTCGCCAGCGGGTTGGTTTGGTGTTCCAGTACCCTGAGCACCAGCTGTTCGAGGAGAGCGTGTTTGCCGATGTCGCCTTCGGCCCCAGGAACATGGGCCTGGGCGATGACGAGGTCGCAGAGCGTGTGAGACGGGCTTTGGAGATGGTGGGCCTTGACTTCCAGGCTGTCAAGGACCGGTCACCATTCGAGCTCTCGGGCGGTGAAATGAGGCGCGTCGCGATAGCGGGAGTACTGGCCATGGAGCCATCCGTGCTCGTTCTGGACGAGCCCGTGTCAGGGCTGGATCCACGGGGCAGGGACGAGTTGCTTAGGGAACTCGCGAGGTTGCACGAGGAATTCGAATACACAGTCGTGCTGGTGTCCCATAGCATGGAGGACGTTGCGAGACTCGCCAAGAGGCTTGTAGTGATGCACAAGGGGAGGGTGGCGGCCGACGGGTCCGTACGAGAGGTCTTCCGAATGAAGAATCTCCTGACAGATGTCGGTCTCGGGGTTCCGCAAGTGACGGAACTCATGCATGAGCTCGTGAGGCGCGGCAAGGACGTGAAGACAGACGTCCTGACGGTGGGAGAGGCCAAGGAGGAGCTCCTGAGGCTGCTGAGGGGTGAAGGTCGTGCTCGGTAACGTGACCATCGGGCAGTACATACCTGGCGATTCGCCGGTACACAACGTCGATCCCAGGGTGAAGATACTAATCACACTGGTCGCCATCACCGCCCTGTTCATGGTGCAGACCATGGAGGGCTACGGTCTGATGCTCCTCCTCATTCTTGGCACGGTGCTCCTCGCCCGACTTCCGGTGAGGTACGTACTGCGGGGTGTGAGGCCGCTAGCCTTCATCCTCGTGCTCACGTTCGGTCTGCACCTCTTCATGAACGAAGGCCGCGTTCTCTTCAGGATGGGGCCTCTCGTGGCGACGTATGAGGGAGCGTTCAGAGGGTTCGCTATGTCCATGAGACTGGTGCTGCTCGTCCTAGCCACGTCCATCCTGACTCTCAGCACGTCGCCAATTCAGCTCACGGACGGCATCGAGAGCCTCCTCTCGCCGGCAAGGGTGTTGGGAATACCTGCGCACGAGCTCGCTATGATGATGACGATCGCGTTGAGGTTCATCCCCACTCTTCTCGAGGAGACGGACAAGATCATGAAGGCCCAGATGGCGAGGGGAGCCGACTTCGAGACCGGCAACGTCCTGCAGAGAGCGAAGAACCTGGTGCCGCTCCTCGTGCCCCTTTTCGTGAGCGCGTTCCGACGGGCGGATGAGCTCGCCATGGCTATGGAAGCCAGATGCTACAAGGGAGGCCAAGGACGCACGAGAATGAAGCAGCTTCACATCGGGATGAAGGACGTGCTGGCGGCCGTAGGATCGTCGGCCGTCCTGGTTGCGGTGGCGGTGTACCTCTAGCACAGAGGCGGAGAGCGCAGCCATGAGGAATGTCAAGCTCATTCTCGAGTATGACGGCACCGCGTACTGCGGCTTCCAGCGCCAGGACGGCCTTCGGACCATCCAGGCTGAGCTGGAAAGGGCGGCTGCCGTCATCATCAAGGCGCCCGTGAGCGTCGTTGGGGCGGGACGAACCGACGCGGGGGTGCACGCTCGCGGCCAAGTAGTGAACTTCAGAACGGGCGCGAGGATGCCCGTGGAGAGGTTTGTCCCAGCGCTCAACAGTGTGCTCCCGGCCGACATCAGGGTGCTCAGCGCGGAGGAGGTACCTTGGGAGTTCCACGCGCGTTACGACGCGCGCGGGAAAACGTATGAGTACACCCTTGACACAAGGGCGGTCCCTTCGGTATTCCTCCGGAACTACGCTTACCACGTCCCGCTTGACCTTGACCTCGAGGCGATGAGCGAAGCGAGCCGGCACATAGTGGGACGGCACGACTTCCGATCGTTCGCGGCCTCCGGCGGAGGGGCGAAGACGTTCACGCGGGAGGTAAGACGGTGCTCGCTCGAGTCCGAGGGGGGCCTTGTCAGGCTTACGGTCGAGGCCGACGGGTTTCTCTACAACATGGTGCGGATAATCGTGGGGACTCTGCTGCTGGTGGGCGCGGGGAAGCTGTCTCCCGCCGACGTGGAGCGGATCCGGGACGCGCGTGATAGGCGCCTCGCCGGACCTACCGCTCCCGCAAAGGGTTTGTGCTTGGTTCAGGTGGACTACGGGGGCGACGGATGGCGTCGCGGGCATAGCGTGCAGGCGGTCGGCGGATCGGCGGGGTTCGACTCGGCGGGGGTTCGTTCTTGACACGCTGACGAGGCTATATTAGAATACGCTTTGGGGCTTGAGGCCCGCATTTGGCTTATCTGGCCGTTTTCGCTACGCGTGACAAGGCTCGTTCGTAGTATAGGAGTATCAGGTCAAAGGGTTGTGAGGTGGGTTTCTTATGGCTGGCACTGGGCCCAGGCCCGACGCACAGGGCGGAGAGTGGTACGTGGTCGACGCTGAGGGGAAGACCCTCGGCAGGCTCGCGAGCCAGGTTGCAGAGATCCTACGGGGCAAACACAAGCCCACATACACTCCGAGCCTCGACACAGGCGATCACGTGATCGTCATCAACGCTGAGAAGGTCAAGGTCACCGGCAGCAAGGCGCAAGACAAGATCTACTACACGCACAGCGGCTATCCTGGGGGGCTTCGGGCCGTTCCGTACGAAGTGATGATCTCGAAGAAACCCGAGGTCGTCATAGAACATGCCGTGATGGGGATGCTTCCGCACAACCGGCTCGGCCGTTCGCTTCGAAGGAAGCTCAAGGTGTACCGCGGCGCTGAGCACCCGCACGCCGCGCAGAAGCCGAAACCCCTTGACATCGAGGAATAGTGATGAGGGGCCATGGCGTAGGCACGAAAGGGGGGTAAGGCATGGCACTAGCGGAGATCGGAAACTCATCGGCCGTGCTCGCGACCGGCAGGCGCAAGTGTTCCGTGGCGAGGGTCCAGTTGAGACCGGGCCGCGGGGAGATCGTTGTCAACGGAAAACCCGTTTCCGAGTACTTTGGCCGCAAGATCCTAGAGATACTCGTGAGGCGGCCGTTCGCGGTTACTGAAACCGCCGGAAAGTACGACGTGGTAGCCAAGGTCGAGGGCGGAGGCCCTACAGGACAGGCGGGAGCAGTCACGCACGGTATCGCCAGGGCGCTCCTGTCGGTGAACCCTGATCTGCGCTCGACTCTGAAAGTGGCCGGGCTTCTCACCCGAGACCCGCGCATGAAAGAGCGGCGCAAGTACGGCCTCAAGAAAGCGCGTAAGGCACCGCAGTACTCCAAGAGATAGGACGCCGTCGCTCCCGCGACGAGACTCAGTGACATTGGGTTGCAGATGAGGACCGGTCCCTCCACGCCAACGGCGGGAGGAGACCGGTCCTCTGGCTCTATGGAGTTTCGCTGGCCACGAGTGATGGCAGGGCTAGGCAGGGCTGGGGGAGAAAGTCGCCTGGCGAGGCGGGACCTTGCTGGCAAGCCGGCGACGTCCTCGCGGAGTCGGCGAGATGTCAGTGAGATGAAGGAAATGCGGGCCATGCCCCGAACTATACACAAAGTGCAGGCTGACGGCTCTGGAGGGAACGGGTTGCGAAGGTACGTGCCTCGGAAGGCCAGACAGCGACGGAGAGCTCTCGTCACGATCGCGATTTGGCTCATCGCCGCGTGCGCAGCGGCGGGGCTCGTCGTGGCCCGAAACCCCGCGCTGCTTCCGGGGGCACGCGAGCTTCTGGAGCGTGCCAGGGTCGTCCTCGATCTCCTGTGCCTTCGGCGCACTTTGCAGGTGACCGTGAGGAGCGCTGAGTTCTGGGGGCCGGATCTCCTCGTGGTAGACATGGAGATCGTGAACCACTCTCGAGTCTTCATCCTCTGTCAGGACCTGCGGCTCGTCGACAGATGGGGACGGGTGTTCCAGCCCAGCAGCACGAGCGTTTATTATGTGAACCGGCAGGAATCCCTGTGGATGCGACAGATAAACCCCGGCCGGACCGTGTCGGGGAAATTCGCCTTCGTCGTGCCTGACGGGACCTTCGCACTCGCGTGTGCCGTCGAGACCGAGGTGGGCTTGGTCTGGCTGGCGCCCATTCGGGAGATCGCGAGACGGAAGGGGTAAACGAGATCCGATGCTGAGGCTGCGGAGACGCTTGCGCCAGGAGGTGGCGGCTGTGGAGGGAGAGTGCGTCAAGTTGACCCGGTCCGGCAGGGAAGAGGGTATAGCGATCGTTACCATCGACCGGCCTCCCGTGAACGCGTTGGACCTTCGGACGGTGGATGAACTTGACCGGATGTTTTCGCGGCTCACACTCGACGAAGCTTTGAAAGTCGTCATAGTCACGGGCGCGGGCGACCGCGCCTTCGCCGCAGGGGCGGACGTTCGAGAGTTTCCCGGGCTTACGCGTGAGGCGGCGATCGAGATGTCCCGGAGAGGCCATGCAGTGATGAATCGCATCTCGTCCTTCCCCCGTCCGGTCATCGCCGCGGTGAACGGCGCGTGCCTCGGCGGCGGGTGCGAGCTCGCAATGGCGTGCGATGTGCGGATAGCGTCGGATGCCGCGACGTTCGGCCAGCCTGAGGTCAACCTGGGGCTCATTCCGGGTTATGGAGGCACGATACGCCTCCCGAGATTGGTGGGGCCGGCCGCCGCGAAGGAACTCCTCTTCACCGGGGGGACAATAGACGCTCACAGGGCGCTCGCCATCGGCCTCGTCAACAGGGTAGTGCCTCACTCCGATCTCATGCAAGTCTGCATCGAGCTTGCGCGCACCATGGCTTCGAAGGCTCCGATTGCCGTAAGGCTGGCGAAGACCATGGTGAACGAAGGGGCTGACGCCCGCTTAGAGGACAGCCTGGACATGGAAGCTAGGCTGTTCGGGGACGCATGCGCCACGGAAGACATGCGGGAGGGGGTGCAAGCGTTCCTCGAGAAGCGCAAGCCGAAGTTCGCGGGCAGATAGGCGCGCACGGCGGGCACACTAGCGGCGCACACTAACGGCGAATGGCAAGTGGCAAGTGGATCCGCCGATCTGGAGCGCTGACGAGCCCGGGCGGCTCCAAGCGCACGCGCGAGAGCTGGCGGCAGGGGGCGCGGGTGGTGGCTCGCCGGGTGTTCAGTGTGGGACGTGACCATAGGGAACGTCCTTCTCGAGGGAGGCAGAAGATGGGCGATGCAGTACGGGTCGATCAATGTCCCAGGGCTTGAACTGGATCTCGAGGAAGTCCAAGCTGCCCTAGTTGAGTTTGTGCAGGTCCAAGTGGCTCTCACAGGGTACAAGAAGGTGGTCATCAACCTGTCCGGGGGGTTGGATTCCTCCGTAGTCCTGTACCTGTGTGTTCAGGCCATCGGGCCGGAGAACGTGTTCGGTGCGATGTTGCCTTATCGTACGTCGGACCCTGCGAGCCTGGCCGACGCGAAGCAGGTAGCAGCCATCCTGGGAATAGATTACTGCGTCATGGACATCTCCGGGCCAGTGGATGCCTACTTCGCGGCTTTGCCACCCGAGGCAGATCCGTGCGTGGACAGGCTCAGACGGGGCAACAGGATAGCGCGTGAGAGGATGGCCGCCATCTACGACCTTTCCGCGGCGAAACGTGGGATAGTTGCGGGAACGAGCAATAAGACAGAACTCCTTCTCGGCTACGGCACCCTTCACGGCGACCTCGCGTTTGCCTTCGACCCCATAGGCGACCTTTACAAGACGCAAGTGCGCGCACTCGCGCGTCACCTCGGTGTGCCTGCGGGGATCATCGCCAAGCCGCCCAGCGCCGATCTCTGGGTCGGACAGACCGACGAGGGTGAACTCGGCTTCACCTATGACGATGTCGACAAGCTGCTGTACCTCATGATCGATGAACGGCGGAAGAAGCCGGATCTTGTTGCCCAGGGGTTCAGCCCAGAGTTCATCGATGCCGTAGAAAGGCGCGTCAAAGCGATGCGCTTCAAGGCGCGCATGCCCGTCCTCGCTCGGGTCATGCACCACGGAGTGGGAGGTGACTTTCGATACTGGGAGAGCACTACTTCACGGAGGCGCCAAAGGCGGCCCATGCCGAGAAGGAGATAGAAGTGGAGATAAGAGGGCGGCGCCTCAGTTTCGTGACGGATGCCGGGGTTTTCGCCAGAGGCAAGCTGGACCGGGGCACGCGGCTCCTCATCGATGCCGTGGACGTGCCGGAGGGAAGCGACGTGCTCGACCTGGGCTGCGGCTACGGGCCCATCGGGATCGCCGTGGCTGTCATGTGCCCGACGTGCCGGGTGTACATGACTGACGTGAACGAGCGCGCGTGTGAACTTGCCCATAGAAACGCCCTACGAAACGGAGTCCCCAACGTACAGGTCCGTCGAGGGCCAGGCTTTCAGCCTGTAGCGGGGATGAAGTTCGACCTCGTCCTCTCCAACCCGCCCATCAGAACGGGGAAGCAAGTGCTGTTCGGGATCATCGAGGAAGCCACAAAGCATCTCAAGCCTGGGGGAAGACTCGTCCTCGTGGCAAGGACGAGGCAAGGAGCGAAAACCCTCCTACGCAAGCTGGCCGAGGTGTTCCCGACCGCGCGCGAGGTGGAGAAAGGCGGAGGGTATCGCGTCATGGAAGGAGCCGTTGAGAGGAGCATTTTCCCGGGCGAACGCGCATAACTGTGGTATCGAGCGGGCCCCGCGCTCGTCGCCGCGCGTCCCGCGCAAGGAGCGCGGGCCAAGCTGGCGCGAGCGGGCGGGCTGGGCTTCCGGACGCGCGCAGCAGGGGGGTGAAACCCTGTTGAAGAAGCCCGTCGTCATCATGTGGACACCCAAGGCATGGTTGGTGACCACCGCGGCGGTTGCGGCGGTGGTCATCGTGCTGCTTGTGCTCGCGCGAACGGCTGTGAGGGTGAATGCCCCGCTGTCAGAGGCGGTGTGCGGAAAGGTCGTGGTCATCGATCCAGGGCACGGCGGAGACGACTGCGGGGCGCGCGGCAGATCAGGACTCGCCGAGAAGGACGTGGTGCTTGACATCGGGCGCCACCTGGCCAGCCTCCTCAATCGCGCCGCGGTATACACGGTCATGACGAGAACCGACGGCGAAAGCCCCGCGGGAGGGGCCAACTCGGGTTCTGGGCGGCGCGAACCCCTGGATCTCGAAAGCAGGGTGGACCTTGCGGTCCGCAGCAGGGCTGACCTGTACATAAGCGTCCACGCCAACAGCTTCCCGGAGCCGGTGTGGTCGGGAGCTCAGACCTTCTACCACAGCCGGTCCGACGAAAGCAAGGCGCTCGCTCAAGCCATTCAGAAGGAACTCGTGGCACGCCTGGGTCCGAACTTGCGGAAGGCCAAGCCCGGTGACGACTACTTCGTGCTCAGGAAGACCACTATGCCCGCTGTCATTGTAGAGGTGGGCTTCCTTTCGAACCCCCGTGAGGAATCGCTCTTGGCTCAGCAGGACTATAGGAGGCGAGTCGCGGAAGCTGTTTTCCGCGGAGTCGTGGCCTACCTGGTGGAATCCCATCTCAAGAGCAGGACTCGCGACGCGCGCGCGCCAGACCAACGCGGGCATGCCGACGGGGCAAAGCCGGTGTCCGAAACCGGTACTCAGGTGAAGGCGTCCCATGTCAATCACGCCGATGATGAGGTCATACTGTACTTCGCCGGTCCTACGAATTTCGACGACGACCTCATGCCCGAGGTACGGAGGGTTCCCGGAATCAAGAAGGACTCCTCGCCCTCTGAACGTGCGTCGATGATTGTGGAGGAACTGATCAAGGGGCCGGCCAACGGGAGCGTGCTGTGCCCGACCGTCCCAAGGGGAACGCAGCTTAGGTCCCTTCGCATCGAAGACGGAGTGGCTTACTTGGATTTCAGCCATGAACTAGCATCAAGCCACTGGGGGGGTAGCAGGGCAGAGGAACTCACGGTGTACTCGATCGTCAACACCCTGGCTGAACTGCCAGAGGTGGAGCGAGTCCAGATTACGATTGAGGGCGCGTGGCCCGTGACAATCGCGGGACACGTCGTCCTGGACGCTCCGCTCGAGCCCGATTACGGACTCGTGAGGTTCACCAACTAGCGGAGCGGTGATGAGGATGCTCCCCCTTTTTGGCGGTCCGGTCCCTCCTTCGACCTCAATTGACTTCTCCCGATGGGTTCGTGCCGAATTCGCGAGGAACGCGAAGACCGTGAAAGGATATGGTCGCGCTGTGTAGAATACCCAAGAGAACCGGGCCGACGCTCGTGGCCGTGGGTGGACGCGGCGAGGGGCGACCGGCGGTCGTGGTTCTCGCAGGAGACCGGGCAATGGGAGGAGAGCGGTGTGAACCTGAGGGACGAGTATTCCACCATGATAAGGCGCCTCATGGACGAGATCGACTCCGCCGAACAGGAAGGTATTGAGAAGACTGCCGAGGCTATCGCGACCACGGTGGCAGCGGGTGGAGTGCTCCACGTCTTCGGTGCAGGACACTCCCACATGCTCGCGGAGGAGATATTCTACCGCGCGGGTGGCCTCGTGCCGGTGAACGCGATGTTCGACGCAGGGCTCATGGTGCATGGCGGGGCCGCAAAGAGCACGATACTGGAACGGCTCCCAGGTTACGCTGTGGCAATCATGGGGGATCACGAAACCTCGGCGGGCGAGCCGATCATAATCGTCTCCTATTCCGGAATCAACCCCGTACCCATAGAGATGGCTTTGGAGGCGCGGGCGAGGAGCCTTGTGCTCGTTGCCCTCACGTCCGTGCAGGCGTCGGCCGCGTCGAGACCAAGGCATCCCTCGGGATACCGGCTTTACGAGCTTGCAGACATAGTGTTGGACAACCACGCGCCTCCTGGGGACGCGCTCGTCGACGTGCCCGGCTACCCAGGACTCAGAACGGGGCCTGTGTCGACCATACTTGGGGCATACATCTTGAACAACGTCATCGTGAGGGCGGTGGAGAAGTTGGCCGCCGGGGGCCAAGAGCCTCCCGTGTTCACCAGCGCCAACGTGCCGGGCAGCGCCGAGAGGAACGCCTGGCTGGTGTCGCACTATAGAAGGCAGGTGAAGAGCTTCTAATTGGAGGAGTAGGGCGTTCGCAGGCGACTCGGGGAACGCGGGAGAAGCAGGAACGACGGGGGTGCTGTGGAGGTGTCGGTCTCTGTTCCTGGGGCAGCACCCAGGGTGGAGATATCCCTGGACAAAGTGGAGGAAAACGCCAGAACCGTCGTGGAAATGTGCCGCAGGCACGGCATCGAGGTGGCCGGGGTCAGCAAAGTGACCTGCGGCGATCCTGACGTGGCGAAGGCCATGCTGAGGGGCGGCGTGAGATGGATAGCCGACTCGCGCCTGGCGAACCTCGCGCGTCTCAGGGACGCCGCCGTTGGCTGTGAAACCGTTCTCTTGCGCGCACCCATGCTCTGCGAAGCCACAAAGGCTGTCGAACTGGCGGACATGAGCCTCATATCCTCCATCGAGACTGCAAGGGCACTCGGCGAGGCGGCCCGCGCTCGCGGCGTGGAGCACAAGGTCATACTCATGGTCGACGTGGGAGACCTGCGCGAAGGGGTGTTGCCCGACGTGGCGGTCGACGCCGCGGCCCGCGTGTCGCGCGTGGAGGGAATCGGGCTGCATGGCATCGGGACGAATGTAGCATGCTATGGCGGGGTGGTCCCGACGCGCGAGAACATGAGCGTGCTCCTTCACCTGAGGGACCGGATCCGCGCGGACCTCGGGCTCGACCTCGAAGTGATATCCGGCGGCAACTCCAGCGTCCTTCCTCTAGTCGCCGCGGGTCAGGTGCCACAAGGCGTAAACCAGCTTCGCATAGGAGAGTCCATGCTTCTGGGCAGGGACGTGACGCATCGTCGTCCTCTTCCGGGCATGCATCTCGACGCGTTCGTGTTTGTCGCGGAGGCAATAGAGGTGGCGAGGAAGCCTTCCGTTCCCCAGGGACAGGTCGGGCAGGACGCTTTCGGTAGAGTGCGCGTGTTCAGGGATAGAGGCATCAGGCGGAGAGCTATCCTGGCATGCGGCAGGCAGGATGTCGACCCAGAGGGTCTGGCACCGCTCGAAGCGGGCATCGAGGTGCTCGGAGCCTCCAGTGACCACCTGATCCTGGACGTTGAGGATGCGGACCGCGAGATCAAGGTCGGCGACGAGGTAAGGTTCACGTTGAGCTACGGCTGCCTCTTGGCCGCCATGACATCGCCTTATGTCCACAAGGTTTTCGTTGGAAGCTGATGCGGCCTGACGCAGGGCTTACGCTCCTCGCAGGAGGGATTGAGAGTGACAGGGGAAGGCCAGGTGGTTCTGTGTGCGCTTGCGCCGCATCCGCCTCTTCTCATTCCGGAGATCGGTTCCAGGCGCGATCTCGACGCCGTGAGGCAGACGATGAGCGCCATGAAAAGGCTGGCAGCCATCGTTAGGGACGCTCGGCCGGAAGTCGTGGTCGTAATAAGCCCGCACTCGCCCCTCTTCGAGGATGCGGTGGCCATCCACGCTGCGAACCCTCTTGAGGGAGACTTCTCCATGTTCGCGGCGGGCGAGGTGAGCCTCTCGTTCGAAAACGACCTTGCGCTAGCGCGGGAGGTGGTAAGTCGCGCCCGCGCCATGGGCGTGTCCGCGCTCCTGCTCGATGAGCGGGGGCGACAAACCTACCGTGTGCAAGGCCGTCTGGATCACGGGGTTTTGGTTCCCATGCATTTCATCGCAGGAGCAGGGGTGAGTGTCCCGCTCGTCGTCATGGGCATGGCGCTCCTGCCTCGTGAGAAGCTCTACGCGTTCGGGGCGGCGGTGTCCCAAGCCGTCAGGACACTGGGGCGAAGGGCGGTGGTCGTAGCGAGCGGGGACTTGTCGCACCGGCTTACGCGCGGTGCGCCCGCGGGGTACGATCCTCGGGGCGCGGAGTTCGATGCTCGAATAGTAGACCTCCTCCGGGGAGGCGACGTTGACGGGATACTGTCTCTCGACGAATCGCTTGTGGACCGAGCCGGGGAGTGCGGGTACAGGTCACTCATCATTGCCCTCGGAACGCTCGAGGGTCGTGTCTTCGAGCCGGAGGTGTTGTCGTACGAGGGGCCGTTCGGTGTCGGGTACGCAGTCGCCGTTCTGCGTCCAGGCGAAGAGGTGGAGCAGAGGAGACTCCTCGACAAGCTGATCGCAGGGCGCAGGGAGGCGATGTCGAGGGCGAGAGAGGGGGAGAGCTCCCTGGTTCGTCTCGCGCGAAGGGCGGTTGAGGAGTACACGAGGAGCGGGCGAGTGATCGAGCCGCCCAAGGACCTGCCCGAGGAGATGCGTGGAAGGGCGGGGGTGTTCTGCTCCATCAAGAAAGCGGGGCAGCTTCGGGGGTGCATCGGGACGATCCGCCCCACGACGCGCTCCATTGCTGAAGAGGTAATAAGGAACGCCATCGCGGCCGCTACCGACGATCCTAGGTTCGTGCCGGTGGGGCCGGACGAATTGGACGATCTCGTGTACTCCGTGGACGTTCTTACGCCGGCTGAGCGAATCGCTGGCATCGACCAGCTGGATCCCCGAATCTACGGGGTCATCGTCAAGAAAGGACCGAGGAGCGGGCTTCTCCTTCCGGATCTCGAAGGGATCGAAGACGCCCGCGAGCAGGTGGAGATAGCGAAACGGAAGGCCGGTATACCGCGTGACGACGATGACGTTGAGCTCTTCAGGTTCAGGGTCAAGAGGTACACGTGATGCGAGAGGCGTCATATTGGCAAGCGGAAGGAGAGACGGGCGCGGTCAAGTGCCTGCTCTGTCCTCAGTACTGCAGGATCAGGCCGGGCCGCGTCGGAGTGTGCCGTGCCCGCAAGAACATAGAGGGAAGGCTCTACTCTCTCGTGTACGGCGAGATCACGTCCTTCGGGCTCGACCCGATCGAGAAGAAGCCGCTCTACCACTTCTATCCCGGGTGGGAGATCCTCTCTGTGGGCACGAGGGGCTGCAACCTTGCGTGTGGGTTCTGTCAGAATTGGCATATCTCTCAGGTGGACGCTCCCACCCAAGCCATCACACCCCAAGGGCTCGCTTCGGCGGCGACGGAACAGACGCGTCGAAGGCCATGCGTGGGCGTGGCGTACACTTACTCTGAGCCGCTGATTTGGTACGAGTTCGTGATTGACGCGGCGAAGCTCGTGCGCGAACGCGGGCTCAAGAACGTCCTCGTCACGAACGGAGAGATCAATGAAGACCCACTGGAAGAGCTGTTACCGCACATCGATGCCATGAACATTGACGTGAAGGCGTTCACCGAGTCGTTTTACGCAAAGATATGCCACGGCAAGCTGGCTCCAGTCCTCCGCACTGCGGAGCTCGCGAAAGCCGCCGGGTGTCACGTCGAGATCACGAACCTCATCATTCCGCGCCACAACGACGATCCGGGCGAGATAGAGAGGCTGGCGCGTTGGGTGGCGTCATCGCTAGGAGACGATACGCCCTTGCACTTCTCCAGGTACTTTCCGGCGTACGAGTTCAAGGAGCCCCCGACTCCCGTCGCCACGCTGCAATCGGCTGTCGAGACAGCCCGTAGAGTGCTCAAGTACGTTTACATGGGGAATGTGCCGGGAGGTCAGGGAAACGACACGCGATGCTACGAGTGCGGTGACACGCTCATCAAACGTGACGGGTTCAACGTTCTCGTGTATAGGCTGGAGGACGGCAAGTGCCCGACGTGCGGAGCGAAGATCCACGTCGTCGGCGCACCTCCGTCAGATGCGCGTCGGGGTGAAGACACATGGCTTCCGCCTCAGGAGGAAACCCGGTAACCTTCT
This sequence comes from Bacillota bacterium, assembly GCA_024653485.1. Classification (NCBI taxonomy): domain Bacteria; kingdom Bacillati; phylum Bacillota; species Bacillota bacterium. Next base: position 51,618 of record JANLFY010000018.1, read on the forward strand.
TCCTCAATGGCTTTCGCCATCTCTGCACGACTGGTCCTGGCGGGGTCGAACGTGACTTTCGCCGTCCCTGCCTCAAGGTTCACTTGCGCTCGCCTCACACCGGGCACGCCAAGGAGCGCCCTCTCCACTGCCGCGCGGCAGTGGCCGCTTCTCTCGGCCTGTCACCGCGTCACGGCCACGGGCCTCGCCAGGCCGCTCCGTCCGAGGGAAGCCCTACCTCCTTCGCATGAATCGCATGAATTGAGTTGCTCAGAAGAGTATGGTCGCAGAGTCCGGTGGCCGGCTCACGGCCGCCTTCCCTTCGCCCTTGACTTGCGTCATCGGGCCACTCTACTCGATCTTTATGGCTTCCACGGGGCACGATTCCGCCGCATCGGCACAACAAGGGAGACCTGGGCATTTCTCGGGGTGCACCGCATGCGCCTGGCCATCGTCTCCCATCTCGAACACGTCAGGGCATATCTCCACACACAGTCCACAGCCGATGCACAGGTTCTCGTCCACGGTAACTTGAGCCACTCGACTTGCGCGCCATCCCAGGACTACACCAGGACTCAGGATCAGTGTCGGGACGGCCGCTTCCCTCCTCTCGTGGTCGGTGTTTCGCGGTCATGTTCCTGGCAGCCTCGATGAACATGGAGGCGAGTCAGCCGCCCGTCGTCGCCTGTCATGTATCTTCCTACACTCGCCTTGCTACTATACACGAGCCGCCTGGTGCCCAAGAACCAAGCTCCTTCCTCTCGCGACCCTCCCTCTCCGTTTGCCGCCCTCGGCTGGATGGTGCGCCTTCCCTGAAGCTGTGGTAGCCGAGGCGCCGGCGTTGAGTCCCCGCAAGGCCTCTCGTCCGAGGCCTGTGTTATCGAGCTCCGCTCGGAGCTCTGGGTTGAGGATCCTGACGAAGGTGCCCTTCATTCCCAGGGACTTCGTCTTGACTAGGTCGGCGGAAGAGAGCTTTCGAAGGGCGTTGACCACCACCGAACGTGTCATGCTAGTGCTGTCTGCGATCCTGCTCGCCACCAGGAAACCTTGATCGCCATCGAGGGCGTCGACGATCGCGCGAACAGCCACCAGCTCTGAGTACGACAGGTTTTGGACGGCCGATCTTGCGGCTCGTCGGTCCCTTGCGCGCTGATCCTCCTCCCGCCGGTGCGTGACGGCGAGTACCGCTCCAGCGGCCACGGCCAGCGGACCGAGCATGTCCAGGCAATCCCGAGAGCTCTCGACACTGGGCAGGGCGACCAGCAAACCGACGGTTTCCTGGAGCGCTGTCATCGGTGCGACCGCGTTCGTTCTGCCGTTCACGGTGATCGCTGCAGCTTGCTTCCCTGCGACCGCCGCCCAGAGCGACGCCAATGTGCGGGGGGCGAGGACGTCTCCCAAGCGCCAGTCATCGTCATGCGCCCCAGCGGACTGTCCATCTGACCCTCCTGATCCTTCACGGCCGACCACGACTGAATCGCCGGCGACGCGCCCGTTGGTGTCCACAAATAAGACTCGGACCCCGTTGAGGAGCTTGCTGACAATGGAGCAAACTCCGCTGCCCGTCGAGCCAGGTTGGCTCCGCTGAAGTATCTCCATCATGCCCTTGAGTGCCTGCCGGCACTTCATGTTGATGCCCCCTCTTGCCTTGCGCATGCTTGCCTTGAAACCTGGCAAGTCGGAATTCGGGAAGTGTCGAGAGCGGATGACTGAAAACGACCGCTGCTTGTCCAGCGGTCAGCGATGCGGGGCCGGCCTGGGATTGCCGACTCTAATGTTTGTGGCCCCTTTCAGCGTCTGGACCGCGGTCAGCCCGGGAACCGCCGAAAGACCTTCGCAGAATGAGCCATGTCGGTCGACATGACGCGCAAGGTCTTTGGAATCTTCTTTGGAATCTACGGTCCCAACCGACCACGAGCAGGACAAGTGTCCACATTTCCGCACATATTGTACGACACAGATGATCAATTGTCAACGAATGCATAAGAATGTGTCGTCGGCCTGTGATAATGTCACCCTGTAAGCGGTCTGAGAAAATGTCACCC